>NZ_QUWV01000064.1 GCF_003403295.1 Komagataeibacter melaceti
GTGGGGGGGCGGCGGGCCAGAAGTTCCTCCCCATTTTCCAGCCGGAAGCGCAGCAGCACGTGATCGCCCATCTGGCGCAGATCCGTCAGCGTTGCTTCCAGCGGTGGCGGGCCGTCGGGATCGGCGCTGGCCATCATGCCGGGGCGGGTGGGAAACATGACCGCGATCTGGTCGGGGCGGATGCACAGCGTGGCCAACTGGTCCGCCATGACATCGGGCATGGCCATGGCCTCCACCGGCAGGCCGCCGGGCAGGTGCGCCATGGCCACGTCATCCTCCACGCTGGCCACGCGCACCGTCAGGCTGTTGGCGTGGCCAAAGCCGGTCGCCACCCGGTCACAGGCCGGGCGCTCGAACAGGTCCAGCGCACTGCCCGCCTGCAGGATTTCCATGCCGGACATATAGGCAATCGTATCACCCAGCAGCAACGCGTCCTCACGCTCACGCGTCAGCAGCACCACGCACAGCCCGCGCGCGCGGACAAGCCGGCCGATCAGCCGCCGCATGGTCACGCGGCTGGCGGGGGGCAGCGGCGTGAACGGGTCTTCCAGCACCAGCACGGCCGGGTCCGCCACCAGCGCGCGCCCCATCATGACGCGCAGCGCCTGTTCGGGCGTGAGCGTGTCGGTACGGGCAGCTTCCAGCCCGTCCAGCCCCAGCAGCGCGAGGACGGCGCTGACCCGCGCGGCGACGGCCTGCGCCGCCACACCACGGGCGCGCAGGGGAAAAGCGAGATTGGCCTGCACGTTCAGGTGTGAAAACAGCGGGTCGCGCCACCCCACCAGCATGCATGGCCGCCGCGTCGCGGGGGATGTGCTTACGTCCACGCCATCAACAAGGATCTGCCCCCCCTGCACCGGCGCATGCCCGGCAAGCATATCAGCCAGTACGGACAGACATTCGCCACGGTCATTCACGATGGCCAGGCACGCACCCGTTGCGGCGGAAAACGACAGGTCCGGCGCACCGGCAAAGGCCCTAAGCGCCTTGACAACCAGCCGTATGGAGAAAGGAGACATGCGATAACAGAAACCTGACTGGGGGGATAAGGCGTTATAAGCGATGGTTGCCTCCATACCAGAGGATTATCGGCTTCATCCGCCATAAAGGACACGACAATGAGCAAGACAGACAGCATCAAGCAGGTTACCCACGAAGACCTGCAGGCCCTGAAAAGCCACATTGAAAACCTGCTGCACACCCACGGCAAGCAGGCCCTGCATGACGCCGCCGGCAAGGCGGAGCACATGATCTCCAACGCGCGTGAGACCATTGCGGAACATGCCCCCAAGAGCGGCTGCTCCAAGGTGCGCCCGCTTGCGGCTATCGCCATTTTCTCGGTGATCAGCTATTTTCTTGGCCGTGCAACGAAATAAGGCATTCTAGCCTGCTGCAACCAGAGGATATGCGAGCATCATGAGAATAGGCGAAATCGGTAAAACCATCATCGAAGGGGAACTGACCCTACGCAAGCTGATGGCAATCCGTCTGGGTCGTCAGGCCGCTTTTCTGGTTGTAGCAGCTATATTTGCCTTCTTTGCCGTCATTTCCGGCCACGGGCTGCTGTGGGCCTTCTGCTACCAGACGCTGGGCTTCAGCGCGCTGGGTGCGGCGGCCACCGTGTTCGCGGCCGATGTGGTGGTGGTGCTGATGGGGCTGGTCATGGGGCGGCGTTCCTACATGACGCCGGAAGAAATCCGTGTGCGATTCGCCCGTGAACACGCCCTGAACGAACTGCGGCAGACCGTCGCGCTGTCCGCCGTGGCGACCACGGTGGCGGGTCCGCTGACCCGCCATACGCTACGCACCCTGTGGAGCCTGTTCCAGACCGTGACCGGCCGCCGCAAGTAACACGGCCGGACACCTTCCCCATCCCCCACGGAACCGTCTGGCAATGATCTACGTCATTGTCAGATGGTATCCATGCTGAAATTGCATTGGCTCACGTTGTCGTTTTCTGGAAACGTGCGGCGGACGGATATACTAAGCACGCGAATGGTTTGCATGCTTCATAACCGCATATCCCCGCTGACGGAACAGAATGCCCGATCTGGAGCGCAATGAGAAAGAACTGTCGTTCGGTCGTCGCCTCGCCCGGCTGGGTGCGGCATGGCGTCGGCAGGTCGATCATGACCTGCGCGAATTCGGCCTGACCGAGGCGACATGGCGGCCGGTGCTGTATCTGGGCCTGCTGCCGCCGCCCGTCCGCCAGACCGATCTGGTGCGCGCGCTTGAAATCGAGGCCCCGTCCGTTGGCCGCCTGCTGGACGTGCTGGAACGCAGCGGCCTCGTATTCCGCTCCCCCGACCGCGAGGACAAACGCTCCAAACTCGTCAGCCTGACGGAAAAGGGCGAGCGCACCGCACGCCAGGTGCGCCACGCGGTGGAAGCCGTCTCGCGCCGCCTGCTCAATGGCGTCTCCACCCCCGAACTGCTGGCGTGCTATTCAGTCTTCGAGCGGATAGAGGCCAACCTGAACAACCGCACGGGCCTGTCGGCCGAAATGGCGGGGAGCCGGTCATGACCCCTTCCCCCGCCCCCGCCATGCACGCGCGGCACCGGGTGCCAGCCCGCACCACCCGCCATATGGAACATCCATCCCCGCATTTTGGTGGTATTGCCGGTTTCTTCCATCCGCCCCGTCCGCTACAGATAGTGACACGGAGGGGCGAAGACCGTCATTACCCATCCGTGCCTGATTCTCCTTCAACGGGACCGTTCCGAATGAGACCCGCCTGATGCTGAGCGAATTCAACCTATTCGGTGTCTTCATGGCGCCGATTGTCGTCTATGCCGTCGCCGCCCTGCCCGTCACCATGCTGCTCCGGTCGCTGCTGTGGTGGTGTGGCATCATGAAATGGTTCTGGCATCTCGCCCTGTTCGAGGTTGCGCTCTACACTTGCGTCCTCTGCCTCATGATCCTGTATATCTGACCGCCCCAAGAAGGTTCGAGAAATCCCCATGCCCCTGCTGCGCACCCTCATCCGTGTGGTCCTGACCCTGGCGGTCGTGACGATGGCCATCGTCATGGGAATCACCTTATGGGATACCTACATGATCGCCCCCTGGACACGTGACGGGCGTGTCCGTGTCTATGTTGTGGACGTGGCGCCGGAAGTCTCGGGCACGGTCGTGCAGCTTCCCGTGGTGGACAACCAGTTCGTGCATCGCGGTGACCCGCTGTTCGTGCTTGATCCGGTGCGTTTCCGCCTGGCCATCCGCGAAGCGCAGGCCCGCCTTGATGGCGCGCTGGAAGACCTGAAGCTCAAGCAGAACGACGCACGCCGCCGCATGGGGCTGGGTGGCATCGTGTCGGCTGAAGAGCAGGAAGTCTTCAACTCGAGCGTGGCGACACAGATCGCCTCGGTTGACGCGGCGCGCGCGGCACTGGATCTGGCCAAGCTGAACCTGCAGCGCTCCATCCTGTATTCCCCGGTCAACGGCAACATCACCAACCTGAACCTGCGGGTGGGTGACTACGTGACCGCGGGCCATGCCCGACTGGCCGTGATCGACGCCGACTCCTACTGGGTCAACGGCTATTTCGAGGAAACGAAGATGTGGGGCGTGCATGTGGGTGATGAAGCCCGCGTCAAGCTCATGGGGTACAAGGACATCATCCCCGGCCATGTGGTCAGTATCGCCCGTGGTATCAATGACCAGAACGGCAAGCCCGACGGGCTTGGCCTGCAGGATGTCAGCCCGATCTTTACATGGGTGCGACTGGCGCAGCGTATCCCGGTCCGTATCCATCTCGACCATGTGCCTGACAGCGTGACACTGGCGGCGGGCATGACCGCCACGATCAGTGTGGGACCGCAGGCCCGTACCCAACGCGGCCGTCTGACGACATGGCTGCAAGACCACCTGTAAGGCGCCGGGCACGATCATGAGCATCAATTCAGTTACCCGCAGGACCGGCCTGTTCCTGACGTCGGCCATTTTCCTGGCCGGCTGCACGGTAGGGCCACGGTACCAGCCGGACCGGATGAAACCCCCGGCCAAGTTCACCGAGGACGACCACGCCGCGACTCCCGAGGAAATCGAGGAAACCAACAAGGAACTGAAGGAGTGGTGGCACCTCTTCAACGATCCTGAACTCGACAAGCTGGTCGATAAGGCGATTGCGGGGAATTACGACCTGCAGGCGGCGGGGCAGCACATCCTGGCGGAACGCGCCATCCGCGATGTGCAGGCATCGCAGTGGTATCCGCAGCTCGATGCCGATGCGGGCGGTGGTAACGTGCGGTATTCGATCAACATCGAAAACTGGCCCATCCGGCCCGGCAACCCGGCCAACCATCCGGATGCGAACTACCTGACCTACGGCATGGCCGGTAGCTGGCAGCTTGACGTGTTCGGGCGCATCCGCCGTAGCGTGGAAGCGCAGAAATACGCGGTCGAGGCGACGATCGAGGACCGCCGCGCCCTGATGGTCATGATCCTGTCCGAAGTGGCCAGCGATTACATGATGCTGCGTGACCAGCAGTTGCGGCTGGAAATCGCGAACAACAACATCCACGTGGCGCAGGATGCCTATGACCTGACCAACCGCCTGTACCTTGAAGGCGTGGGCAACACGATGCAGATCGCGCAGGCCAAGGCGGAGCTGGATTCCCAGACCGCGGCGCGTGAACCGCTGAAGACCCATATCTCCCAGATCACGCATGCGCTTGACGTGCTGATGGGGCAGATGCCCGGCACATCTGAGCTGGAGCTGAAGGTCGCCAAGCCGCTGCCCAAGGTGCCGGAATTCCCGGCCACCCTGCCGTCAATCGTCCTTGCCAACCGTCCTGACATCCGCTCCGCCGAGCGGCAGTACGCGGAAGCCACGGCCCGAATCGGCATGGCCGTGGCGCAGCTTTACCCGAATTTCAGCATTCCCATCAGCTTCAACCCGAATGCTTCCATGATGTCCCAGATGACGGAAGCCGCCACGATGAGCTGGCAGTTCCTGATGATGGCATCGCTGCCGCTGATGCATGGCGGCAAGATGACATCGCAGGTGCGTGCGGTGCAGGCCGCCGCCGAAGCCAGCCGCCTGAACTATCGCCAGACCGTGCTCAAGGGCTTCAAGGAAGTCGAGGACGCAATGGCGGCATGGCATGATGACGAGGAACACACGGAACTTCTGGCCAAGGCGGCGGAAGACAGTGCGCTGGCCAGCGAACGTGCCCGCAAGCTGTATGCGGCCGGTCTGGTCGGCTTTCTGGAAGTGCTGACAACGGAACGCACCACCCTGAACGCCCAGAACGCCGAGGCCATGGCGCGGCTGGAACGGCTGCAGGATGCGATCAACCTCTACACCGCCCTTGGCGCGGGGTGGCAGGGCATTGCGCTGACCAATACAACGCTGCCCATCTCGCTTGAAAAACAGAATATCCTGGCCCGCGCTTTCCAGCAGTAACCCGCCTGCTCCTGCCCGCCTGTCGTAAACCGGCGGGTGGGCAGGATGTTTTTTGGGTGGCGGACTACCGGCGGATTTACTGGCGGCGATGATACGGGTCACGCATTTCAATAAAATCACGACCGTAGATTGTTCTACGCCCCACATATGCTAAACAGGGCGTAATATGCGAGCTTGGCGGAATGGTAGACGCACGAGACTTAAAATCTTGCGCCCGCAACAGGGCGTGCGGGTTCGAGTCCCGCAGCTCGCATACCTAATTAATTACAATTATTAATATAATTCTTCTCCATACCACAGGAAATCTGATTACCTTGGCAGGTGCGGTTATCATTTAAATATCCCACTGATACCGCCCAGACACAGCAACTTCCGGCATATTCTTATGCTGCATGATCTTCTGATGTCATGAGAATGACGGCATTCTCCTACTGAGCTGGAACCACGATGGATATCTGTACAGCTTTTTATCTGCGGGGCAATGTTTGGCATATAGGAACGATTACGCCAGTCAGTACAGGCCAAAAGAGCATTGCCTTAGGTACGACGTTACGGATATCAGAACGCGCGGCAAGATAGCGGGAACCCTAAGAAAGCGTTTTCGCCCAGAATGAAACCATCGTGATGCTTTTGATTAATCTTGCAACGACAACGACACAAAAATTGGCACAATTTCTGGTGGACAGAGAAGAATCATAGGTTTCGCTCTTATCCCCTGAGCAGGCTTATGAACTATCTATGGCTATTACTATGATCGATAGTCTGCCTGTTATCCAAGAGCATACTAGAAATATGGGAACCCACCAACCCTCTTCCTTGTACTACGCTAGGATGCGCCTGTTATCCACTCAGGATGGAGCCTATTGTTGTGGTATCTTCTGTCGATAACCTATGGGCATGCCTGAAGGAGTGGCATGTAATCGTAGGATGATATGGGAAAATCGCTACATTCTTCCTTACTGTCATCCACTGCGTTACCACCATAGACTGCATCAACCACCAATATTACCCTAAGAGCAAAATTCCTGAACGGATTTTATCATAAGCTTGTCTAAAACAAATTTTTCACCTTTCTCATTTACCTTTGTATCTTTGCGAAGCCAATTAGTATTAATACCACGGAAATGTCTGCTTATAAATTCGTTCGAAAATTGTATATTATTAAAACCTGATATATCATGTACTTTCCATTGTTGCATATTATTACACTTTGACGGCACGACACACCACTTAGGAAGTGCGGGGGAACCCAGATCCAGGTACCTGTAATTAGAGAAATTATTTACTTCTTCATCACAATAATTTGGAACAATGAAACCAGAAATTGCCATATACCCATTTATGGTATTTTCCGTCTCTTCAAATATAGATTTATTATTGTTGTTCATTATAAGTTCATCTACATCGCAGTTTATTACACTCTTGCTCATTTGGAGATATTTATACCGCGCATGCTCTAGTATGCCATATTGACAATAATCAGAATCCCACTCCTTGTTGGGACCACCATGGACGCCCCATATGAATGGCCATTTTACAACCTCTACAGTTATATCCGAAGAAACTGATTTTATTGCGTCGTATATCTCTTCTTGATTATAAATTTCGCTATTATTGTCATATAATAATACGCCATCAGCACCATGCGCATTATAATAGAATTTAACCCAATCTTTTATCCATCTTAAATTGTTGTTTTTATTTTTGGTTAAAATAACCCTTTTCCCTTTGAATTTTGAACTTAAGTTATTATTTATTTTCATACCCTTCCCTAATATATTGCTAGTAAATATTACATTATTACCACCCTTCGTTTCCAGAAGAATTTTAGGATTTTCCAAAATATATATTAAATTGCGATCTGTTTCTTCTATACACGAAAAAACCTTCAATACCCTATCATGGGGTATTAACATTTTATTTACTTCTGCTTTTCTATCTTCAGAGATTATCCGACCTGAAGAAAAAATTTCAATGAAATTGTTTGCCGGCGGACATATTGCTATACAATATTTCCCACATGCGCTTCTAAAGTTATCATAAATTAATGTAATATAGTCAAAATTACTTTCATAATCATTTTGTCTTGATTGTAAGGGTCGCGGAGGAATTCTTCTTAAGTTGGGATCATGATCCAGAATCCATGACGACAGCGAACAATCCATTACTTAGACTCCCAAAAAAAATAGTTATTTTTAAATAATCGCATTTGTTTTTAACATGCGTTTTTGAAAAATTGAAGCAAAAATATATATTCCATAAAATGACAACAATATAAATATATTACCCTGATTTGTGTCTCTTTACGGCATCCATAAGATAACGATAAGGCAAGCAGTTGATGAGAAGATGACAGATCGACAACGATCGTAACACATACAATATGGCGCTAGGGCCTGTTAGATATTAAATGACAGAACGGACTGCATGACTGTTTATGATGAGCATGATGCAGTCTGTCTTTTCTGATACCGCATGGTCCGTCTGGGAGACTTTAATCGAGGAGGCCCGTCCGAAGAGCAAGACCCCACTGAAGAACCTTCGACGGACGATATCCGCGATTTTCTGGCGCCATCAGAATGGCGCGAAATGGCGCGCCCTTCCGCCTGAGTTTGGTCCCTGATGGATTGCCGCACAATTGTTCATTCGCTGGTCGAAGCATGGTGTGTGGCAGCGCCTCTTTGAAAAGGTAAGAGGCGCGGAGCCGGCATTGGGCATGGTCTTTCCCGATGGCACGACGATCCGTGCCCATCACAAGGCGGCCGGGGCCGCCAAAAAAGGGGATACAGTGAACGCTGCAGAGATCGTAAGGCGCTTGGCCGCTCACGTGGAGGCTTTGGCACTAGGGTCTGCGTAGCTGCGGATGGACATGGCAAGGCACTGTCTTTCATGCTGTCGCCCGGACAGGCACACGAACTGCCATCCGCTTATGCCCTGCTCGACGATCGTAATGGGCCGCTTGAGGCCGCCTTATGAGTAAGGATTGTGACTGGTAACTTACCGTCGTTAACGACGTCGTTATTGACGTCGTTT
>NZ_QUWV01000065.1 GCF_003403295.1 Komagataeibacter melaceti
TCCGGATCATTCCTGAACCGATGCCCGCCCCGCCGCCAGCGCCCCGGCCGGTGGTCCCGGTCATGATCCAGCCGGTGGTGCCTGTCATCCCCGCGCCGCGTATCGGGCATGACCGGCGGGTGCACCAGCCGGAAATTGTTCCGAATTCGATACAGGTGGATTGATTTTCAATGTCCGGGCTGGTCAGATGGCAAACAGGATCTGCAGGCCCGACCGTGGCCTTATTCGTCAGAGGATTTCATGTAAATGACCCGACAGCATCGTAACATAGCCGTCGCAGCCGCGCTGCTGACCGCACTGCCGGCGTTTGCGTACGCCAAGACCGGCGGCGCGGCCGAGACCAACCCGTACGGGCTGGAAGCGTTGTGGACGAATGGTGACTTCATTGCCCGCACCGTGCTGCTGATCATGGTCGTGATGTCTGTCGGGACATGGTACATCATGCTGTCCAAGTTCGTGGAACAGGCCCGCATGATGAAGGCCGCCAAGGAAGTGAAGGCGAAGTTCTGGCAGGCATCCGACCTGCGGCAGGGGGCCGCGCTGCTCGATACCGCCTCGCCGTTCCGCTATATCGCCGATAGCGGCATCAAGGCCGCCGAACACCACGAAGGCACGATGCAGGAATCCATCGACCTGTATTCGTGGACCACGATGTCCATCCAGCGTTCGGTGGACTTCATCCAGAACCGCCTGCAGGGTGGCCTCGCCTTCCTCGGCACCGTGGGTTCGACCTCTCCGTTCGTGGGGCTGTTCGGCACGGTCTGGGGTATCTACCACGCGCTGACGGCCATCGGCATCGCGGGTCAGGCCTCGATCGACAAGGTTGCCGGCCCGGTGGGTGAATCCCTGATCATGACCGCCATCGGCCTGGGCACCGCCGTGCCTGCGGTGCTGGGCTACAACATGCTGGTCCGCCGCAACAAGGGCGCGATGGACGAGGTGCGTGACTTCGCGGCCGACGTGCAGTCGATCCTGATTGGCGGTTACCGCCACGTATCGCCCGACGCGGCGGAGTAGGCTTTCTGGCCATATGTGATCCGCGTTCAGGTTATGGCACGGCAGGTACGCATGGCGGGACCTGCCGTGTTCGGGTCGGGGGCGGATTGATTGATGGGCGGCACGGGTCCATCGTGGTGCCCTGCCCGATCACGCGGGCCATGACCCGTTCATGGAAGGATATCCAGTTGAAAAACATCACATCCAAATCGCTGTTCCGGCGGCAGGGCCGCCTGCTGGCCGGGGTCATGACGGTGGCGCTGCTGGGCGTGACGGCCCTGCCGCACGGCGCACGCGCGGCCGATGTGCTGGGACAGAAGGTTGGTACCGCACTCCAGCAGGCCCAGACCGCGCTGGCCGCCCACAAATACCCGCAGGCCATGTCCGCGATTGATGAGGCGGACGCCGTCGCGGGCAAGAGCGATTACGAATCCTACACCATCGAGCAGATGCGCGCCGCCGTGGCCGCGCAGTCCGGCAATGTGCCGGTCGCGATCTCGGCCTATGACAAGCTGATCGCATCGCCCCGCACCCCGGCGGCCACGAAGGAACAGATGGCACTGGCCGAAGGCAGCATGGCCTTCACCGCCAAGAACTATCCGCAGGCCATCGCCGTGACGGAGAAGTACATCAAGGCGGGTGGCAAGAACCCGCAGATGCTGACCATCCTGATCCAGGCCTATTACCTGCAGCATGATTTCGCCAACGCGGCGCGCGTGCAGCAGGCGCAGGTCGATGCCGCGATCAAGGCCGGTGGCAAGCCCACGGAAAACCAGCTCCAGCTTCTGGCCGCCTGTCAGGCGCAGCTGCGTGACAATGCGGGCCTGACCCATACCTATGTCCAGCTTGCCACCTATTATCCCAAGCCGGATTACTGGGCGCAGGTGGTCCATTCCGTGCTGAGCAACCCGAACATGGCCCCCGCCCTGCGGCTGGATATCGACCGCGTGCGGCTTGAGGCCGGTCTGGTCAAGACCTCGGCCGAATATATGGACATTGCCGAACTCGCCCTGCAGGCCGGCCTGCCGCAGATCGGGCTTGATGTGCTCAATCAGGGCTATGCCAGCGGCGTGCTGGGCCATGACGCCAATGCGCCGCGCACCGAACGCCTGAAGGCGCTGGTGACCCAGAACGTGACGGAGCGCAAGGCGGCACTTGATGCCACTGCGGCGCAGGCCACCACCGGCAACGCCATGCTGACGGCAGGGTACAACTACGTTCTGGCCGGGCAGGCGGACAAGGGGCTGGCGCTGATGCAGCAGGGCCTTGCCAAGGGCCCCACGGATGTGAACATCGGCCGCCTGCATCTGGGTCTGGCGCAGGCCGCAGCCGGGCGCAAGGCGGATGCCATCGCCACGCTCAACAGTGTCGAAGGGACCAATGGCGCACGCGACATCGCCCAGTTCTGGGTGCTCAAGCTGAGCGCGCCCGCCGCCGCGCACTGAGCGGGTTGCACGTCCAAACATGCGGGGCGCCGGAGAAATCCGGCGCCCCGTTTTGTTTTCCGGCCCGGCCGGAACAGACATTTTATGATATGAACGATGGTCTTATCCCGTTCCGATACGTTGGATATGCTGTTGCCATCGCATGGAAATGGCGTCCTGACCGCCCGAACCCGAACATGGCCGAGAGAATGACACAGATACCCGTCACTGCTGATCTGCCCGCCCGTATTCTGGTGGTGGAAGATGACCCTGGCATGCGCACCCTGATCGTGCGCGCCTTGCAGGGCGATGGCTACCGGGTGCGCGGCGTGCAGGGCGGGCCGGAAATGTGGGATGCGCTGAAGGTGCAGGCGGCGGACCTCATCATCCTTGATGTCATGCTGCCGGGCACTAACGGGCTTGACCTGTGCCGCAGCCTGCGCGCCCATGCCGACCCGCTTACGCCGGATGAGCCGCCGGTGAAGGAAGTGCCGGTCATTATCGTTTCCGCACGTGGCGAGGAACTGGACCGTGTGCAGGGGCTGGAACTGGGGGCGGATGATTACGTGCCCAAGCCCTTCGGGCAGAAGGAACTGCTGGCGCGCGTGCGCGCGGTGCTGCGGCGGCGCGGCGGGGGTGTCACCACGCCCAGCGCCGGGCGGCCGCGCAAGGAGACCGTGCGCTTTTCCGGCTGGACGCTGGACCTGCGGCGGCGGGAACTGACCGACCCGTCGGGGAGTGCCGTGGAAATATCGGGGGCCGAGCATGACCTGCTCACCAGTTTTCTGGACAACCCGCAGCGCGTGATCGGCCGCGACCGGCTGCTTGAACTGTCGCGCACCCGGCTGGGTGATGTTTCGGACCGGAGCGTGGACGTGCTGGTCAGCCGCCTGCGCCGCAAGCTGGGGCCGGATTCGGATGGCCTGATCCGCACCGTGCGCGGCATGGGATATATCTTCACATCAGAGGTCGAACGGGTCTGACGCCGGGCATGGGGCAGGGGGCAACTCCGCCGGGGCGTGCGCCCGCACCCGTGCCACGGCGCATCACGCTGTGGCCGCGTGGGCTGGTCGGGCGCGTCATGTTCGTGCTGCTGGTGGCGGTGGCGCTCGTCTTTGTCGGCAGTTCCGTTTTTTACGAGGAAGCCGAGACCTACACCATAGATGACGCCCAACTGGAACAGGTGGGCGAGCGGCTGGTGATCGACGCCCGCGTGCTGGCGGCCACTCCCACGTCACAGCGCATGGTGCTGGCCGCGATGCTGTCCACCGGCGACCTGACGGTGGACTGGCGCACCCAGACCCAGCAGGGAATGATGAAGGGGGAAGCCCCATCCCTGCGCAAGCTGCATGACCGCATGGCCGGACCGCTGACCGCCCTGCAGGGCGATGCGCTCAACCTGTCGGGCACCATTGCCGGGACGGCGGATGTGCGTGGCACGCTGCGCCTGCCCGATGGCAGCTACATGGGCTTTCTGGCCCCGGACATCCTGCAACCCCACCATATGCGCCGTGGCCTGCTGTCGGCGGCAATTCTGGCGGGGGCGGTGCTGCTGGCGGCGGGGATGCTGGTGCGTGCGCTGAGCATGCCGCTGCGCGCGCTGGCCGATGTGGCCGATACGGTCGGCTCGGGCCGGTGGGTGCCGCTGGCTGACAAGGGCCCGCGTGAGGTGCGCTACCTTGCCCATGCCATCAACAAGATGCAGGACCGCATCAACCGCCTGATTACCGACCGCACGGAAGCGCTGGCCGCCGTATCGCACGACCTGCGCACGCCGCTGGCCCGCCTGCGGCTGCGTGCCGGGTTTCTGGATGACCCGGTCGTGCAGCGCGAGATCGAGGCCGACGTGACGGAAATGGAGGCCATGATCGCGGGGGTTCTGGCCTATCTGTCGGGGGAGAAGGACCCCGAACCCGCGCGCCCGGTCAATGTTGCATCGATTCTGGCAACCCGGGTGGATGATGATGCCGATCAGGGCCGCAACGTCACCTATGACGGGCCGGACCAGGCGCAGGCCGTGGTGCGCCCGCTGGCGCTGAAGCGGGTATTGGGCAACCTGATTGACAATGCCGTGAACTATGGCGGCAACGCCCATGTCAGCCTGCATGTGACCGGGCAGTCGCTGTGCATCCGCGTGGAGGATGACGGCCCCGGCCTGCCGGATGCCGAGATCGGCCGTGTCACCACGCCTTTCTACCGCGTGGAGGGCTCACGTTCGCGCAGCACGGGCGGGCTGGGGCTGGGGCTTGCGATCGTCAGCCGCGAGGTTGCGCGCGACGGTGGGCAGTTCCGCCTGTTCAACCGCCCGCAGGGCGGGCTGTGCGCCGAAATTGTCCTGCCCCGCAATGCCGTGATACGGCAGGGCGCCTAAAGGCCGCCGCCTGGGGTTGGATTTGCCGCCGGGTCGATCATATAACAGGACTGGGAAAGTACTTTTGCGCCTCTCCCTGTCCCGTCATGTCTGGAAGACCGAGCAATGTTCATTGAAACAGAAGACACACCCAATCCCGCGACCCTGAAATTCCTGCCGGGGCGGGAGATCATGGCCAATGGGGCTACGGCCGATTTCATCAATCCCGATTCCGTTGCCGGGCGGTCGCGCTTGGCGGAGCTGGTGTTCGATCTGGATGGTGTGGCGCGCGTCTTTTTTGGCAATGACTTCGTTGCCGTGACCCGGAGCGACTCGGTCCAGTGGGAGGAACTGCGCCCGCAGGTGCTGTCCGTGCTGGCCGATTACCTGGCCACCGGCCAGCCGGTGGTGGAAAGCGACGCCCAGGTTGTCGAGGATCTGGTCGCACCGGGGGACGAGGACATCGTGCAGCAGATCAAGGAACTGCTGGATACCCGCGTGCGCCCCGCCGTGGCGGGTGACGGGGGGGACATCGTGTTCCGCGGGTATCGTGACGGGATTGTCCGGCTGACCATGCAGGGTGCATGTTCGGGCTGCCCCTCTTCACGCGCAACGCTCAAGCACGGGGTGGAGAACATGCTGCGCCATTATGTGCCGGAAGTGGTATCGGTGGAGCAGGTGGAGGCCTGATCGGCGGGCCTGCGTAATCTGGGAATGTTTCATGGCGCTTGATGATGCTGGGCTTGATCTTCTGTTTCGCAAGGCACGCACGCCGCTCGCCTGGAACGACCGCCCCGTAGGGCAGGAGACGCTGCGGCAGTTGTACGATCTGGTCAGCCTCGGGCCGACTTCGGGCAACTGCTGCCCGGGCCGGTTCGTGTTCATCACGACCGAAAGCTGCCGCGAGCGCCTGCGTCCCGCCCTGTCCGCGGGCAATGTGGAACGTGTCATGACCGCGCCCGTCACGGTCATCGTGGCGCATGACCCGGTGTTTTTTGACCGGATGGACACGCTCAGCCCCATTCCCGGTGTGCGGCAGTGGTTCGCGGCCGATGTGGGACTGGCGGAGGAAACCGCCTTTCGCAACGGAACACTTCAGGGCGGTTACCTGATCATGGCGGCGCGCGCGCTGGGCCTGTCGGTGCTGCCACTGTCGGGCTTCGATTCCGCCATGGTGGAGGAAGCGTTCCTTGCGCAGCAGGGCTGGCAGGCCAATTTCTTGGTCAGCCTTGGCTATACCGACGGGCCGCCGCCCACGCCGCGGGCGCCGCGCCCCAGCTTTGATGATGCCTGCGTGGTCGTCTGACCCATGCGTATTTTGGTTATGGATGGCGCCGCCACCGGCGCGCAGGCCGAGGCCGTCATTGCCTGCCTGACGGCGCAGGATGGCGGCCTGTCCGTTCTGGCCACCCGTGTCGCTACAGGGCGGGGGGCGGCGGAGCAGTTCCCGCTCCTTGCACGCGAGATGTTTGCCGAATGTGGCTGGACCCACACGCTGCCGGAACTGGTGGGCGTGGTTGTCGGGCCGGGGTCATTTACGGGGCTGCGGGCCTCGCTGGCCTTTGCCCACGGGCTTGCCGCCGGTTCGGGCTGTGCCCTTGCGGGCATTACCGGCGGGGAGGCCGCAGCCGCTGCCCTGTGTGCGGCCGCCCGCCCGCTTGGGGCGCTGACGCTGCACTGCACGGTTGCCCGGCGCGACCGTGTGTTCATCGAGACGGTGGCGGCGGACGGCGCATCCGGCACGGTACGTGCCCATATGCTCGACGCCCTCGACCTGCCCGATGGCCCGCTGCTTCTGGGGGGTGATGCGGCCGATCTGGTGGCCGGGGCCGTGCCGCAGCGGGAGGATATCCACCGCGCCACCAGCCTGCCCGTGTCCGACCCGGTCGCCATCGCCACGGTTGCCCTGCGCCGCCTGCGCGGTGAACTGCCGCCGCGCGCCGCCGTGCCGCTTTATGTCGATGCGCCGGAAGCCAAGCTGCCCGCGGCGGGGCTGCGGCCACCGCCGGTCATGTCAGGTTCATGAATACAGGCGCGATTCCCGCCACGGTGGCCAATGCCTGCGCGCTGCTGCTGGCGCGGATTCACGCTGCGGCTTTTCCCGTCAGCCACCAGTGGGATGCGAAGGCCATGGAAACGCTGCTGGCCATGCCCGGCGTGTCCGTGCTGCTGGCAGACGAAACGGCGGAGGGCGGGGATGCGCCCGGCTTCATCATGGTGCGGGTCATGGCTGATGAGGCCGAGATCCTGACCTTTGCGGTCACGCCTGCGGTTCGGCGGCGTGGAATCGGTCGTGACCTGCTGGCGCGGAGCATGGCTGAAATGGCGCGTGCGGGCGTGCAGACCGTATTTCTGGAAGTAGCACGCGATAACGCGCCCGCCCTGGCGCTGTACCACAGCGCGGGATTCGAACAGGTGGGCCTGCGCCGCAACTATTACCCCGATGGCATGGACGCCTGCGTCATGCGCCGGGAGATTTGAGAACGGTCAGACGGTGTGTCATGCCGTCTGTTTCTGTCTGTATTTCCTCCACGACATGACCAAGCAGTTTCAGGCTGCGTGATACGTTGTCCAGCGGGGTGGAACCGCGCAGGCGCACAAGCAGTCTTTCCCCCGCCGCAAGTCTGTCAAGCGCCAGACGCGTGCGTACGAAAGTCATGGGGCATACTTCATTGGTGATATCTATTGCCGTCATCTCAATATCAGACATATTACCATGAAACCTTTGGTGAAGTCGGTTGCGATCCATCGAAGATTATTTATATAGAACGTATCTTTATTCCAGAGTGACAGGATCAGATGAATGGCGGATGCAACGGCAGAAGTCGAAGTGCGGGAACTGACTGCCGAAATCGTTTCGGCCTACGTTTCACGTAATGAACTCAGCGCGGAAACCCTTCCCGATCTGATTCACCGGGTGTACGAAGCGATTTCCACCCTCGGCCGCACGGAACCCGTGCCGGAAAAGCCGGTGCCGGCGGTACCCCTCAAGAAATCGGTCTTCCCGGATTATATCGTCTGCCTTGAAGACGGGAAGAAGCTCAAGATGCTCAAGCGCCACCTCAAGACCGCGTACAACATGACGCCGGAGGAATACCGCGAGCGCTGGGGCCTGCCGCATGATTACCCCATGGTCGCCCCCAACTACGCCAGCCACCGCTCCACGCTGGCGCGCAAGATCGGCCTTGGCACGAAACGTGAGGACTGAGCCATCCCGCGTGTGCTAGCATGGACAAGCATCCACATGATCGGCTACGCCCGTAAACATGGCAACAGACAGTAACGGACTGCAATCGCGCATCGAGCGCATGTGCATGGAGCGTGGGCTGAAAATGACGGGCCAGCGCCGCGTTATCGCGCGCGTGCTGTCTGAGTCCCATGACCACCCGGACGTGGAGGAACTCTACCGCCGCGCCGCCGCCCTGGATGAACGGATTTCAGTCGCCACGGTCTATCGCACCGTGCGCCTGCTGGAAGAAAACGGGATTCTGGAGCGGCGCGACTTCGGCGGTGGCCGCGCCCGCTACGAAGCCACGGAGGAAGGTGACCACTATCACCTGATTGACGTGGAAAGCGGGCAGGTGGTGGAATTCACACATGCCGAGCATGCCGCATTGCTGCGCAGGATCACGGCGGAGCTGGGGTTTGACCTGGTTTCCCACCGGCTGGAACTGTTTGCGCGCAGGTTGCCCGACGTGTCACAAGACCAGACTGACCAGACGGCACCAACAGAGCGGAAAGGCACGTCACGGCCTTGAGTATTGAGAAAACCATACAGTCCCTTTCTACTCTGGACCTGGAGCGCAACGGTTTTCCTGAACTGCGGGGGGGCAATCTGGGTGTCAGGATTGCCGCGACCGAGGAAGAGCGCGATGCCGCCCAGGCCCTGCGCTACCGGGTTTTTTATGAGGAAATGGGGGCCCGCCCCGATTCCCGTACGGCCCGGCTGCAGCGTGACGTGGATGAATTCGATGATTATGCCGATCACCTCCTGGTGATCGACCACGCCATTTCATCCGGTGCGAAAGGGGTGGTGGGGACCTATCGCCTCATGCAGGGGGATGCGGCGAAAAAGCTGGGCCGGTTCTATTCCTCCAGCGAATATGACATCTCGCCCCTGACCGAATTCCCCGGCCGTCTGCTGGAAGTCGGGCGGTCATGCGTGGACCGTGAATATCGCGGCCGCGCGGCCATGCAGCTCCTGTGGCGTGGCATTGCGTCCTACATCTTCCTGCACCGGATTGACGTGCTGTTCGGCTGCGCCAGCCTGCCGGGCACCGACCCCGATGCCCTGTCGGATGAGCTGACCTATCTTTACCACAACCACCTTGCCCCCCCGGCGCTGCGGGTTCGAGCGCTGGCGGAGCGGCGGGTGGAAATGCTGCGTTCCGACCCGCAGCTGATCGACCACCGGCGTTCGCTCGCCCGGTTGCCCCCGCTGATAAAGGGCTACCTGCGGCTGGGCGGTTACGTGGGGGATGGCGCGGTGATCGACGCGCAGTTCAACACCACCGATGTGGCGGTGCTGGTCAAGAGCGAACTGCTGGCCGACAAGTATTACCGTCATTACGAACGCCGCCTGCGTGACGCGCTGGACTAGTCCGGCCGCCAGCGGGGGAATGGAATACGCCGCTTCATGATGTTTCTTTATGAGCGTTACATGAAGCTGTCGTGCCTGCGCGGATGGCGGGCCGATCTTGCCATGGCGCTGGCTGGCGGGCTGTATGCCCTTGCCTTTCCGCCGTTGCACGCTGTTGTGGTGCTGCCGGTCGCCTTCTGCCTGCTTGCGCGCGCGATTGACAATGCGGTGGACTGGCGCGCTGCCGCCCGGCGCGGCTTCATGTTTGCAATGGGGTTGTACACGGTCGGGCTGTACTGGCTGATGTACGCCATCCTGCTCCGGGCGGATGAGTTCTGGTGGCTGGTGCCTCTGGCATCCCCCGGCTGCGCGGTGATCCTTGCGCCCCTTAGCGCCCTGACGGCCGGGCTGAGCAGGCTCGTGCCCCGTGGAACGGGACGGCTGCTGACACTCGCGGCGCTGTGGACGGTGACGGACATGGCGCGGGTGTTCGTGTTCAGCGGTTTCCCGTGGAACCCGCCGGGCAGCGTGTGGGAGTTTCCCGGCCTTGCCGGGGATATCATGATCCAGCCTGCCGCATGGATCGGGGTGGATGGCCTGACCCTGCTGACCTGCCTGCTGGCGCTGGCGCCGCTATATGGTCGGGTGGGGCGGCTGGCCTGCCTTGCGCTGCTGGTGGCCTGGGTTGGCAGCGGCGCGCTGCGCCTGGCCAGCGTGCATGATACCTACGGCCATAACCCCGAGGTTGTTCTGGTGCAGGGCAATGTGCCCGAGACGGACAAGATTTCCGGCAGTTCCGATGTTGCGATTTTCCGCCGCTATCTTGCCCTGACCCGGCAGGGAGTCACGCAGGGCCTGCTTGAGGCGGAGGGGCGGCCGGTCGTGTTCGCCTGGCCGGAATCGGCCTTTCCGGGGCTGCTTCTGGAAGATGACATTGCCCGGCCCATGGTCTCGCAGGCCGGGGCGGGCGCGGCGGCGGGCATCATAGGCACCGTGCGCTGGGCGGAAGACCGCCACTGGCGCAACAGCATGGTGGCGCTGCTGCCCCCTGATGGCCATGCCGCTGCCGTGTATGACAAGGCGCATCTGGTTCCCTTTGGCGAATACCAGCCCGCTTTCCTGCCCTTTCACGTCGTGCCGGGGGATGGCATGACCCCCGGCCCGGATGTCGGCACATGGCACCTGCCCGGTATCGCCCCGGTTGGCCCGCTGATCTGTTACGAGGTGATTTTTTCCGGCCAGGTCGTGAACGGGCATGACAGGCCGGACTGGCTCATGAACAGCACCAATGATGCATGGTACGGCAACAGTGCCGGCCCCCGGCAGCATCTGGCCGCCGTCCGCCTGCGTGCGGTGGAGGAGGGGATTCCCGTGGCCCGCGCCGCCAATACCGGCATTTCTGCTGTTTTTGACGGGCGCGGCCATGAGCTGGCGCGTCTGGGCTGGGACCGGCAGGGGGTGCTTGTCCATGCCCTGCCCGATGCCCTGCCGCCCACGCTGTTTGGCCGCTATGGCCGACTGATCCCGCTGTTGCTGGCAGTGCTGACGGGCCTTGCCGGGCTGTGGTGCGGCAGGGCAGGACGCAGGGTGGGATAGGGACGGGAAACGCCGTTTTCATTGACCGGAACCTAAATTCATGCATTTTACATGCATGAATTTATTCGGCTTCATTCTGCCGTCAGGCATGGGGGTTCCACCCGTTCATCCCGCCCCGGTTCATCAGGATAGATAATTACTGGTTTATTATATCAGGGAATGATTTAAAAAGGATTAACGTCCTTGGCATCATTGCCTGCGTCTTCATTTTCCAATGGGTCCCCCATACCGATCAGGAAAGGCAACGCCATCATTGTGACCGGGAAAGTGCTTGCAACCTCCAATCCGGTAGATGTGCATGTAGGCAATCGTATCCGGTTGCGTCGCACATTGCTGGGCATGTCCCAGGAACGGTTGGGGACTGCTTTGGGGCTGACATTCCAGCAGGTTCAGAAATATGAGCGTGGCAGGAACCGTGTGGGGGCCTCACGCCTGTACGATCTGGCCCATGTGCTGGGTGTGCCGGTGGCGTTCTTTTTTGAAGGACTGTCGGAGCATGATGCCCCGGCCCCGGAAGCGGGCAATGTCGCGGGCATGGCCGAACCCGATGAGTCCCTGCCGGATGATTCGGTACCGCAATGCACGGCGCCATCCGTTCAGCCTGATGATCTTGCCCTGTTTTCCCGCCGCGAAACCATTGAGCTGGTGCGCGCCTATTACGGGATCGAGGATAGCGGCACCCGCCGCCGCGTGCTGGACCTTGTCCGTTCCATGAGCGCGAGCTGAGGCGGGGCTACTCCCGCCGCAGGACCTGATCGTTCATGAAGGCCGCGATCTTGCCCGCGCGGAAATCGGCACGCAGGCGTTCCTCATCATATTCGGTGCGTACCCAGTCCATGAAGGGCAGCCGCCCTTCCGCTTCCGCCTGGTAGCGCAGGAAGAATGCATCAAGTACGCCCGTGCGCGATGTGTTGAAATGCCCGTTTTTCCATGAAAGCTGGCGTAGCGCCTCCTTCGCGGTGCCCCCTTCAAACAGGATGACAAGCCCCGCCGCCAGCCCGGTGCGGTCAGCACCCGATTTGCAGTGCATGAGCATGGGAAAGCGGATGTCGCGGTAAAGCCGCTCGAAGCGTTCGATGCGGTCCTTGTGCGGGGCATTGCGGCTTTCAAACGCCATGTCGATATGGGTCAGGCCGATCCTGTGCGCGGCCTCACGCGACAGGACATCGGAGCCGCATTTGCGCTGCCCGCGCAGGTTGACCAGCGTTTTCAGACCATGGCGGCGCACGGCCAGCCGCAGCCGCCACGGCGTGGGGTGGTTGCAGCGATAGACACGGCCGGGAATGACGACACGGAAGTTGGTCCATGTCTGGCGCAGTATGGCATGGTCAACAAACAGGCTGTCGATCCATGCGCGGCTCCGGCCGGAAAAGGTGGACAGGTTTCCCTCAAACACCGGGCCATGTCCTTTCAGATGGGGGCAGATACGAAAAAGGCGCCGGAGTTTTCACATCCGGCGCCTCATCCGTCAATCAGGAATGGCGAAGCAGGGCGTTACACCTTGCGTTCAAGCTGCAGTTCCTTGATCCGCCCGATGGCGCGGGCGGGGTTTAGGCCCTTGGGGCAGGTCTGGGTGCAGTTCATGATCGTGCGGCAGGCATAGAGCTTGAGCGGATCTTCCAGCGCATCCAGGCGGTCGCCCGCATGTTCGTCGCGGCTGTCGGCAATCCAGCGATATGCGGCCAGCAGTGTTGCGGGGCCAAGGTAGCGGTCCCCGTTCCACCAGTAGGACGGGCACGACGTGGAGCAGCAGAAGCACAGGATGCACTCCCACATGCCATCCAGCTCGGCACGTTCCTCGATGCTCTGGCGGCGTTCGGCATCCGGCGGGGGCGCCGTATCCGACTTGAGCCACGGCTCGATCGAGCGGAGCTGGGCATAGGCCCCGTCCAGATCCGGCACCAGATCCTTGATGACCGGCATGTGCGGCAGCGGGTAGATGCCCACATCCCCCTCAATGTCCCGGATGGGCTTGAGGCAGGCCAGCGTGTTTTCCCCCGCGATGTTCATGGCGCAGGAACCGCAGATTCCCTCGCGGCAGGAGCGCCGGAACGTCAGGGTGGAATCGATGTCGTTCTTGATGTGGATCAGCGCGTCGAGCACCATCGGCCCGATCCGGTCCAGATCAATCTCGTAGGTATCGACCACGGGGTTGTTGCCGTCATCCGGGCTCCAGCGATAGATCCGGAAGGTCTTGACATTGGTAGCGCCGGCAGGGGCCGTAAAGGTGCGGCCTTTGCCCACGGTGCTGTTCTTTGGCAGTCTGAATTCGACCATCGTCTCGTTCCTTTTCCGCCGTTACGTCAGTAGACGCGCTTCTTGGGGGGGAAGACCTGCACATCGTTGGTCAGCGTTTTCATGTGCACGGGGCGGTAGCTTAGCGTGACATCACCCTTGTCTGTCATGTGGGCGACGGTGTGCTTCATCCAGTTCTTGTCGTCACGGTCGGGATAGTCGTCATGCGCCTGCGCGCCGCGGCTTTCGTGGCGGGCTTCGGCGCCGGCCATCGTAACGGTGGCGTTGGCCAGCAGGTTCTCGAACTCAAGCGCTTCCATAAGGTCGCTGTTCCAGATCAGGGAACGGTCGTTGATCGAGATGTCAGGCAGTTCGCCCCAGATTTCCTTGATCTTCTCCACACCCTGCGCAAGGCTTTCGGTGTTGCGGAACACGGCGGCGTGCTTCTGCATGGTGCGCTGGAGCTTGCTGCGCATGTCGGCCACATGGGTCTTGCCCTTGGCGTAACGCAGGCGGTCGAAGCGCGCGATCGCGGCATCCCCGGCCCCTGCGGGCAGCGGCGGGATCGTTTCCTCGCTCTTGATGGTGGCGGCGGCGCGCTGCGCGGCAGCGCGGCCGAACACGACCAGATCCAGCAGCGAGTTCGTGCCAAGGCGGTTCGCGCCGTGCACGGACACGCAGGCCGCTTCACCCACGGCCATGAGGCCCGGTACCACCGCATCCACATCTTCCGGCGTGGGGCGGATGACCTCGCCATGGTAGTTGGTGGGGATGCCGCCCATGTTGTAATGCACGGTCGGCAGCACCGGCACGGGTTCCTTGGTCACGTCGATCCCGGCGAAGATGCGCGCCGTCTCGATGATGCCGGGCAGGCGCTCATGCAGGATGTCGGCACCGAGATGCTCGAGATGCAGCATGATGTAGTTCTTTTCGGGGCCACAGCCACGACCTTCGTTGATCTCGATGGTCATGGCGCGCGACACCACATCACGCGATGCAAGGTCCTTCGCCGTGGGGGCATAGCGTTCCATGAAGCGCTCACCCTCGGAATTGGTCAGGTAGCCACCTTCACCACGGCAGCCTTCCGTCAGCAGGCAGCCCGCGGGGAAGATGCCGGTCGGGTGGAACTGCACGAACTCCATGTCCTGCATCGGCAGGCCCGCGCGGATGGCCATGCCACCGCCGTCACCCGTGCAGGTGTGGGCGGAGGTGCAGGAGTGGTAGGCGCGGCCATAACCGCCGGTGGCCAGCACGACCTTCTGCGCGCGGAAGCGGTGCAGCGAACCGTCTTCCAGGCACCATGCCATGACGCCACGGCAGGCGCCGTCATCATCCATGATCAGGTCGATGGCGAAATATTCGACGAAGAATTCGACGTTATGCTTCAGGCACTGCTGGTACAGCGTGTGCAGGATGGCATGGCCCGTGCGGTCGGCGGCGGCGCAGGCGCGGGGCACCGGGGCCTCGCCATAGTTGCGCATGTGGCCACCGAAGGGGCGCTGGTAGATCTTGCCATCTTCCGTGCGGGAAAAGGGCACACCCATGTGTTCGAGTTCGTGCACGGCAGGCACGGCCTCGCGGCACATGTATTCGATGGCGTCCTGGTCGCCCAGCCAGTCCGATCCCTTGACGGTATCGTACATGTGCCAGCGCCAGTTATCCTCGGCCATGTTGCCAAGCGATGCGCCAATGCCGCCCTGTGCGGCGACGGTGTGGCTGCGTGTGGGGAAAACCTTGGTCACGCAGGCGGTCTTGAGGCCGGCGGCCCCCATGCCCAGCGTGGCCCGGAGGCCAGAGCCGCCAGCGCCGACAACAACCACGTCATATGCGTGGTCAACAACCCTGTAGGAGCCGGTGAGTGGTGAAGTGGTCGCGTTCATTTCTTGGACGTGTCCCGATGTTCGTCCGGACGGCAGGCGGCATTGCCGCCCGCCAGCCCGCGAATGTCATGTTCCGTGCAGGTTGGCCGCGCGGGGCTCAGCCCGCGGCGATCCGGCCCCGGCTGCTGCCGGCCAGCGCCAGCTTCAGCACGGAAACCGTGCCG
This sequence comes from Komagataeibacter melaceti, assembly GCF_003403295.1. Lineage (GTDB taxonomy): Bacteria > Pseudomonadota > Alphaproteobacteria > Acetobacterales > Acetobacteraceae > Komagataeibacter > Komagataeibacter melaceti. The sequence goes on from NZ_QUWV01000065.1 coordinate 15,225, forward strand.
AACAGCCCCAGAAGGAAGACGATCCCCTTCATCAGCAGCCCTGCGGGCAGGTGCGCCTTGCCGTGCACATAGTCATCAATGATGACCTGCAGCCCAAGCTGGGTGTGATAGAAGGTCAGGATCACCAGTGACAGCATCATGGTCGCGTTCAGGGGGCGTGCGCCCCACTTCGCGACTTCCGGCTGCGAGGCGCCGGCAAGGCGGAACACCTGGATCACGAACCAGCCCGACAGCGGCACCAGTGCCACCGCCGAGGCGCGTTCCGCCCACCAGTGGGCAACGCCGGTCTGCGCCGAACCCAGCCCGCGCGCGCGGGAAAGCTGGGAACGCATGACCTTGACATGGGGCTTGTGTGGATTGCTCATGATCAGGACGCCTTCTTGCGGGAACGACAGATCGCAACACCAAGGATTCCCGCCACCAGCGCCAGCGTGGTTCCCACCGTCACGCCCACGGCCACGGGGCCATCCTCGTTTATTTCCTTCTTGTCGAAGCGGTAGCCGCTATCCCACGCAAGGTGGCGCAGCCCGGCCACGAAGTGGTAGACCAGCGCCAGCGCCCAGCCCGCCAGCACGAGCTGGCCCAGCGGGTTGCCGGTCACTTTCTGCACCTTGCTGAAAGATTTGGGTCCCTTGGCAGCCGCGCTGATCCAGCACAGCCCGAGGGCCGATCCGCCAGCGGCGGCAACCCCGGCGGCGCGGTTCGCGATTGAAAGGAACATGGAAAGACGGAAGCGGTAGACCTGGAGGTGTGGGGACATAGGCCGCCTGGTCAGAGTTCCGTCGCTTCGCTGCCCTACGTAGAGCGCATCACGGACATCCTGCATGGTCGTCTCGTCAATTTCCCTGTTATGGCTTCGGTTTGTTCCGTCGCCTTGTCTGAATCCGGTCCTACGCCGCGCGGAAGGCCGGGTCAACGCAGGCCCGGAACACGAGGTTGAGAGACCCCACGCCGCCCGGGGGAGAACGGGGGGAGTCCCCCCGTCCCGGGCATGCATGGCGGACGCCCTTCAGTGGTGGCCGAGCAGATCGAGGGCGATCATGGTCTCGGCGATCTGCACCGCGTTGAGTGCGGCCCCCTTGCGCAGGTTGTCCGCGACACACCAGAACCCGAGTCCATTGGGCACGGTAGGGTCAACGCGCAGGCGCGAGACATAGGTCGCGTCCTCGCCCACCACCTCGAGCGGGGTGACGTAGCCACCATCCTCGCGCTTGTCGTGCAGCACCACGCCGGGTGCTTCGCGCAGGGCTTCGCGGGCGCGTTCAATATCAACGGGTTCCTCGAATTCCACCGTCACGGCCTCGGCATGGCCAATGAACACGGGCACACGCACGCAGGTGGCGAAGACCGCGATGTCGGGATCGAGGATCTTGCGGGTCTCGACCGTCATCTTCCACTCTTCCTTGGTCGCCCCGTCATCCATGAAACGGTCGATATGGGGAATGCAGTTGAACGCGATCTGCTTGGTGAACTGCTCGGCCTTCAGCGGGTCGCCCACCAGGCTGCCGCGCGACTGGTTGAACAGTTCGTCCATCCCGCTCTTGCCCGCGCCGGCCACGGCCTGATAGGTGGCCACGACAACGCGCTTGATTGTGAACAGGTCATGCAGCGGCTTGAGTGCGACGACCATCTGGATGGTCGAGCAGTTGGGGTTGGCGATGATGCCGCGCCTGGCCTTCTTCACATCATTGGGATTGACCTCAGGCACCACCAGCGGCACGTCCGGCTCCATGCGGAAGTGGGAGGTGTTGTCGATCACGATGCACCCCGCCTTCGCCGCGCGCGGCGCGTGCACGGCCGAGACCGCCCCGCCGGGGGAGAAAAGGGCGACATCCCAGCCGGTGAAGTCGAACGTGTCCAGATTCTGGACCTTCAGCACCTTTTTATCGCCAAAGGAGACTTCCTTGCCCGCCGAGCGGGCGGACGCGAGGGCCACGATCTCATCCACAGGGAACTGGCGCTCGGCCAGAGTCTTGAGGATTTCGCGCCCCACAGCGCCGGTGGCACCCACCACCGCAACGCGGTAACCCATAATCTTCTTTCCTGTCCTGCCCGGCATTCCGGGGGAATAGCCGGTTTTGCGTAACTGTAGCGACACCTAGAGCCTGTGACCAAAAGGCGCAAGCAGCGCGGGCCGCGCAAAACCGCGAATCGAATCGGGGGGCAGGTCAAGGTGGCACGTCCCATGCGCTGATAGACCTTGTCCCGCGCCGCGTGCCCGGTGCACGCTTGGCCCATCGCGCCATGGGACAGCATACTGCCCCTTTACTGCCCGAATGTGGCGCGCAGGCAAGAACGGTTAGAGAGATCATGGCCTTATCACCTGACATTTCCGCAACGCCAGCCGCGACTGGCCAGCGCCCGGTTTCCCCCGCCGGGGCGCGCAAGGCGCCAGCGTGCACGCTTGTCATCTTTGGCGCGCATGGGGACCTGACCAAGCGGCTGCTTGTTCCGGCACTTTACAATCTTGTGGGCAACGGCCTGCTTGATGACGGTTTCCGCATCATCGGCGTGGACCGCGTGGACAGCACCACCGCACAGTGGCGCGACGGGCTGCATGAGATGATGCTGTCCTTTACAAAGGACCCGGATGCGGAATTCCACCCCGCCAGCATTGATGCCGCGCAGTGGGGCTGGCTGGCCGACAGGATGGAATACGTGCAGGCGGATTTTGGCGATGTCGCCGCCATCCGCGCGCTGGGTGAAAAGCTGCCGGGCAACGCCATCTTCTACCTCGCCATTCCCTCGCGCTTCTTCGCCCCCGTGGTGGAAACGCTGGGCAAGGCAGGTGTCGTGACGCAGAAGGAGGGCGCATTCCGCCGCGTGGTGATTGAAAAGCCCTTCGGCTCCGACCTCGCCAGCGCGCGTGAACTCAACCGGCAGGTGCTTGCCGTCCTTGATGAGTCGCAGGTGTTCCGCATCGACCACTTCCTGGGCAAGGAGACGGTGCAGAACATTCTCGCCATGCGGTTCGGCAACCTGATATTCGAGCCGCTGTGGCGCAACGAATATGTCGATCATATCGAGATCACCGCCGCCGAGACCATTGGCGTGGAACAGCGCGGCGCGTTTTACGAGCCAACCGGCGCATTGCGTGACATGGTGCCCAACCACCTGTTCCAGCTTTTCGCCATGGTGGCGATGGAGCCGCCCAACACCTTCTGCGCCGAGAGCGTGCGCAACGCCAAGGAACAGCTTTTCGAGGCCGTCACCCCCATCGACCCGCGTGATGCGGTGCGTGGGCAGTACGCGGCGGGCACGGTGGATGGCAGGCCGATGGTCGGCTACCGTGAAAGCCCCGGCGTTTCCCCGCACAGCAACACCGAAACCTATGTGGCGCTGAAGCTGCATGTGGATAACTGGCGCTGGGCCGGGGTGCCGTTCTACCTGCGCACCGGCAAGGGGCTGGGCGGGCGCCGCACGGAAATCGTGGTGCAGTTCCGCAAGCCGCCCATGCTGATGTTCCGTGGCACGGAAACGGAAGACCTGCCGCCCAACCGCATCATCCTCAACATCCAGCCCGCGCAGGGGCTGACGGTGGAAATGGGGGCCAAGAAGCCGGGGCCGGAAATGGACCTGACCGATGTGCAGGCGCGCTTCAGGTATGAAGATGTCTTCGCCCGCACGCCCAATGTGGGTTACGAGACCCTGCTGTATGACTGCCTGATGGGTGATGAGACCCTGTTCCAGCGCGCCGACAACATCGAGGCGGCATGGAAGGCGGTCGATCCCGTGCTTCAGGCATGGGCGAAGGACCCGACCGGGCCGGAAATCTACCCGGCCGGGGCATCGGGACCGAAGGGAGCGGACGAACTGCTCCAGCGCGACGGGCGGAGCTGGTACCCGCTGGATCGCGCCTGAATCATTTCCCGCCCCGATACCGGGGCGGGATGCAGCAGGGCTCTGCCTGTCCCTGGCAAATATCCGCTGCCCAAAACCAAAGTTTTTGGTGAAGCTTTTTTCAAAAAGGTTCAGAAACGCCACGTCCCTACGAAAAAGGCCCGCCTCCTGCCGGAGACGGGCCTTTTTCCATATCGGAAACGGGATGCCGCCCTTTTACTGGGCCGGTGCCGCCGCCGTGGCAGGGGCCGCGGTGGCGGTTTCACCCTGCTGGGCCTGCCGGTGCTGGGCATGTTCGGCATCGCCCTCCCGGAACAGGGTATCGGCATGCTTGCGCTGCTTTTTGGAGAAGCTCTCGTAAAGCGTGGCGAAGCTGGAGTTCAGGGTCTGCATGTCATGGGCGCGCTCGACCGTCAGCTCGGCATAGGACTGCATGTTTTCCACCGCGTTCATGCTGGCCAGCTTTTCGCGGCGGCTTTCGATGGCGTCATGCAGGCGCTGTGCGTTGTCGCGCATGGTCTGGGCGAAGGGCGTCCACAACGCTTCCTGCTTCTTGGTAATGCCAAGCTCGTCATGCAGCGCGGTGATGTGGGCGTCCACCTGTTCGGGCGCGGGATCATGCGGGGTATGGGCGAGGGAGGTGGTGGCGCTGCCCTGCGGGGCCGCCTGCGCGGGGGCCGTGGCAGGCTGCGGGTCCGCTGCCATGGCCATGGCGGGAAGAAGCACGAACGCGGCTGCGGGCAGTAACCGGCGGAACATCATTTTATATATTTTCCTTCGCATCGGATGGTTGTGCGTGATGGGATGTCAGGCGGATGGAATGGCGCGTTCAGTAGCCATACCCGCCGCCATACGGGTAATAGGCCGGCGGCGGCGGAGGCGGCGGCGGGGCAGGGTAGTAGGCGGGCGGCGGCGGGGCGGAATTACGTTCCGCCAGCGTGCTGCCCAGCATTGCCCCCACGGCCAGCCCGGCGATGCCGCTGCCCACGGCCAGCCCCGCGCCGCCGCCACGATAGCCGCCGCGACCCGGCGGGCCATGGTGCCAGCCCGGACCGCGCGGCCCGCCATGCCACGGCTGGGCATGGGCGGCGGGCACGGCTGTGATCAGGATTCCCAGTGCAAGGCTGGTGGACAGCAGGGACGTAGCAAATTTGCGCAGATGCATGGACTCGGAAAACCTCGACATATCTTAAAGCCGGATAACAGCGGTATCATGACCCGGACTCGTGTCGAAACAATGGCCGGGAACGAAGCCCTAGGCCACCCAGGGCAGGCGTTTCGTCAGGGCAGATAACCTGTGGCGGCGCAGTTCGTTGCGTGCGCTGGCATCATTGGCCATGTAATTGAGCTGGATGGTGTAGCGCGGGCCGACATACTGCCGGTGGCCATGCCATGTGTCCGGCCCATTGGGAAAGATGACCAGCGTGCCGTTGAGCGGCGGGATCTCGGCGGCGAAATCTTCCATGTCATGCGCGTTGCGCAGCAGCCGCAGGCAGCCTTCGTGCCGTGACCACGCATTATTGTCGGCTGAATTGAGGTACAGCAGCACCGTCACCCGCTTGCAGTCGGAATCGCGGTGGATGCGCCCGTCCTTGGCGCGTGTGCGCCCGCGCATCGTCAGCATGGTCGGCGCGTCATCCAGATCCAGCCCGAACTTGGTGGCGATCAGCCCGCGCAGGCGGGGCTGCTGCAGTTCCGCCACCAGCCGTGCCATGATGGGCGACAGGGTCAGCGCCTCGGGCGGGAACGACCCGCCGGAGCGGATGACCGGCAGGCTTGCGTTCAGGGCGGGCAGGTCCGCCGGGCGGATGAACTGCGGCACGACCGCATGGGCGAACGGCACGGTGGATACGGGGGCCGACTCCAGCGCCGCATAGTCGGGAATAACGGGGTGCATCATGCCATCCTGCCTGCACGTTCTCGGGTGAACCGGCGCGAGAGTAGGACCGGATTCACGCCATCGCAAGCGTTCCCGCCCGGCCTCAGCCCGTGACGGTATCAACCGCGTCCAGCACCCGGCTGGAATAGACCAGTGCCGCGCCCGCGTTCAGCGCCACGGCCACGCCCAGCGCCTCGGCTATTTCCTCCTTCGTGGCGCCCGCCTCGACAGCGGCCTTGGAATGGACGGAAATGCACCCGTCGCAGCGCGTGGTGACGGCCACGGCCAGGGCGATCAGTTCGCGGGTCTTGGCGTCCAGGTGCCCCTTGCCGGCGCCCGCGTGGTCCAGTGTCTGGATTCCCTTGATCGTGTCGGGGGCGAGGGTTGCGAAAGCCCGTACGGACTGGCCCAGATGGGCGCGGTAGGCGTTCCAGTCGGTCATCACAAGTTCTCCATTTGGTGGGGTTTCAGTTCACCAGATGGAGAGAACGCCTGTCATGACACAGTTTGGCGAGTTCATGGCCTTGCGGGGCTGTTTTTTCCGAACTATCGGCGGAAGATCATGGATACAGACATCGCCCCCGCCCGCCTGTCCCCTGCGGTGTTTCCCGCAGGCACCGGCCCCCTCGCCGCCTATGAGGCCCGCGTGGCTTCCGGCCGTCTCGATCGCGACCCCGAACAGGAGAAGGCCGCCCGCAGGCTTGACCGCCTGTGGCAGGAACTGCGCGACTACCACCCGCAGGTGCAGCAGCCCGAACCGCAGGCCACCGGCTGGCTGGGCGGGCTGAAGGCGCGGCTGGGCCTGTCCCATCCCGCACCGGCCCCGGTGCGCCCGCGCGGGGTTTACATGGTCGGGCAGGTGGGGCGTGGCAAGACCATGCTCATGGACCTGTTCTTCAGCCTTGCCCCGGTGGAGCACAAGCGCCGGGTGCATTTTCACCGTTTCATGCAGGACGTGCACCAGCGCCTGCATGACATGAAGGCCGCCAACCCCGACCTGACCGACCCTATCCCGCCGCTGGCCCACCAGATCGCGCAGGAAGCGTGGCTGCTCTGCTTTGACGAATTCCAGGTCAATGACATTGCCGACGCCATGATCCTCGGCCGCCTGTTCGACTACCTGTTCGCCGATGGGGTGGTGGTGGTGGCCACGTCCAACACCCGGCCCGAGGACCTGTTCCAGAACCGCCCCGGCGCCGATGCCTTCCGCCCCTTCATCGCCACGATCATGAAGGAGGTGGATACCGTCATCCTCGATTCCCCGCGTGATTACCGGCGCGGCAACGCCCATGGCATGCAGACATGGATCACCCCGGCGGATGACGCGGCCCGTTGCGAACTCGATTCGATCTTTCGGGAACTGGCGGCGGGCGCGCCGGTCCAGCCGGTCACGCTGGATGTCATGGGCCGCAGCCTGAAGGTGGCGCAGGCGGCGGGTCCGGTCGCGCGGTTCAGCTTTGCCGACCTGTGCGGCAGGCCGCTGGGGGCGGGCGACTATCTGGCGCTGGCCACGCGGTTTCCCGACCTGGTGCTTGATGGCGTGCCCTGCATGGGCCCTGACAATTTTGACGAGGCCCGGCGGTTCATCGTCCTGATCGACACGCTGTACGAACAGAACGTCAAGCTGTTCGCCTCCGCCGATGTCGGCCCCGATGCCCTGTACGCCAAGGGGCAGGGCGCGACCGCGTTCGAGCGCACGGCCTCACGGCTGGAGGAGATGCAGAGTGCCGCCTACATGCAGCTCCCCCACCTGAACGCGTGAGGGCGCGCGACGGAGGTGGGCCATGGTTGCAGGGTCACGCCATCGTGACGGTTATGGCGATGGTGTGACTGATGGGGCGGTAGGCAAGCGGCACTGTCTTTGCTTGGGTATGGGCAAGTTCTCATCGGGGGGTGTGTGAGCGTGAATATGGACCTGCGTGCCTGTGCCTTACGTAACCCGGCGCATGCACGAAAATGTCAGTATGCGCGGCAAGCAGACCTGATCCTGATGAATGATGGCGGCATCCCGGAACGGGTGCGGCTAGGGTAGCGATACAAAATCGGGCCGGACATGAAGCCGGACCCGACAATAGCGCGGCCACAAAGGCCGCCAGCGAGGAGATGTCTTCAATATGGCGGGCGTAGATATTCTTTCGACCGCATTCAGCGGCGCCAATACGGCCTATCTGGCTGAATTGTATGCACGCTGGGCGGCCGATCCCAACAGCGTCGATCCTTCCTTCGCCTCCCTGTTCTCGGCGATGGATGAGCAGGATGCGGAAATCGTTCATGATGCGGAGGGTGCTTCATGGGCGCCGCGCCCGCCCATGATCACTGGCGACGAGCCAGCCCCCCTGCCCAACGGCAAGGCGGCGGGTGTCACGGCCGAGGGTCTGCGCGCGGCGGCGGATGACAGCCTGCGCGCCACGCAGCTCATCCGGGCGTTCCGCGTGCGTGGCCACCTGGAAGCCCGGCTTGACCCGCTGGGGCTGCAGGTGCCCAAGCCCCATGCCGACCTGGACCCGGCCACCTACGGCTTCGGCCCGAAGGACATGGACCGCCCGATCTATCTCGGCCATGTCGTTGCCCGCCTGATCGGTTCCGACACCGGTACGATCAACCAGGTGCTCGACGCGCTGCGTGCGGTCTATTGCGGGCCGATCGGCGCCGAGTTCATGCATATCCAGGACCCCGAGCAGCGCATGTGGGTGCAGGCGCGCCTTGAGGGCGACAACTGGCGCAAGGGTGCGACCGCGCAGGAAAAGAAGGTCATCCTGCAGCACCTGACCGAGGCGGAAGGCTTCGAATCCTTCTGCCAGAAGCGCTATGTCGGCACCAAGCGCTTCGGCCTGGAGGGGGAGGACGTGACCATCCCCGCGCTGCACGCGATCATCGATCAGGCGGCGAAGGGCGGCGTACGCTCGGTTGCCATCGGCATGCCGCATCGTGGCCGCCTGAACACGCTCGTCAACATCGTGCGCAAGCCCTACACCGCCATCTTCAGCGAATTCGCCGGGGCGTCGTTCAAGCCGGATGACGTGCAGGGCTCGGGCGATGTGAAATACCATCTGGGCACTTCCACCGATGTCGAGATCGGCGGCACTCCCGTCCATATCTCGCTCCAGCCCAACCCGTCGCATCTGGAAGCGGTCGATCCTGTCGTGATCGGCAAGGTCCGCGCCACGCAGGATGATGATGACCACACCCAGCGCGGCCGCCACATGGGCGTGCTGCTGCATGGTGACGCCGCGTTTGCCGGGCAGGGCATCGTGTACGAGACGCTGGCCATGTCCCAGCTGATCGGTTACCGCACCGGCGGCACGATCCATGTCGTGGTCAACAACCAGATCGGGTTCACCACGGTTTCGGTCCATTCCTTCTCCGGGCTGTACTGCACGGACGTGGCCAAGGCGGTGCAGGCCCCGATCCTGCACGTCAATGGCGACGAGCCGGAAGCGGTGATCTACTGTGCCCGCCTTGTTGCCGAGTTCCGCCAGAAATTCGCATCCGACGTGGTGCTTGACGTGGTGGGCTACCGCCGCCACGGCCATAACGAGTCCGATGAGCCGTCGTTCACGCAGCCCATCATGTACAAGGCGATCGCCGCGCGCCCGACCGTGCGCAAGCTGTATTCCGACCGTCTGGTGCGCGAAGGCGTGGTGACCGAGGATCAGGTCACGGCGGAATGGGATGCCTTCCACAACAAGCTGGAAGAAGCCTATCAGGCCGCGCAGGGCTACAAGCCGAACAAGGCCGACTGGCTGGAAGGCGCGTGGAAGGGCCTCAAGCCGCCGCCGGTTGACACCACCCGCCCCGCGCCGGAAACCGGCGTTTCCATCGAACGCCTCAAGCAGGTGGGCGCGGCGCTGGCGCAGGTGCCCGGTGACTTCAACGTCAATTCCAAGATCGCCCGCCAGCTCAAGGCCAAGGCCAAGATGTTCGAGACGGGTGAGGGCATCGACTGGGCCACGGGCGAAGCGCTTGGCTTTGGCACGCTGCTGCAGGAACGCCACAAGGTCCGCCTGTCGGGCGAGGACTGCCAGCGCGGCACGTTCAGCCAGCGCCATGCGGTGCTGATCGACCAGGTGAACCAGAACACCTATGTGCCGCTGAACAACATCTCCAAGGATCAGGCGGGGATCGAGATCTACAACTCGCTCCTGTCCGAATTCGGTGTGCTCGGGTTTGAATATGGCTACTCGCTGGCCGACCCCAACACGCTGGTGCTGTGGGAAGCCCAGTTCGGTGACTTCGCCAACGGCGCGCAGGTCATCATCGACCAGTTCATCGCCTCGGGCGAGACGAAGTGGCTGCGCATGTCCGGCCTCGTGATGCTGCTGCCGCACGGGTACGAAGGGCAGGGGCCGGAACATTCCTCCGCCCGTCTGGAGCGCTACCTCCAGCTCTGCGCCGAGAACAACATGCGCGTGTGCAACCTGACCACGCCCGCCAACTACTATCACGCCCTGCGCCGCCAGCTTTTCCTGGATTACCGCAAGCCGCTGATCATCATGACGCCCAAGTCCCTGCTGCGTCACAAGCTGGCGGTATCAGAACTGAAGGATTTTGGCCCGGGCACGCGCTTCCTGCCCGTGATCGGGGAAATCGACCAGATCGCGGACCCCGCGAAGGTCGATCGCGTCGTGATCTGCTCGGGCAAGGTCTATTACGACCTGCTGGCCGAACGCCGCGAACGCAAGCTGGACAATGTCGCCATCGTGCGGCTTGAGCAGTTCTATCCCTTCCCCGCCAAGATGCTGGGCGCGGAACTGGCGCGCTACCCGTCGGCCAAGGTGATCTGGTGCCAGGAAGAGCCGGAGAACATGGGCGGCTGGAATTTCGTCGATCGCCTGATCGAAGGCGTGCTGACGGAGATCGGCCACAAGGGCACGCGTCCGGCCTATGTCGGGCGCGCACCCGCGGCCAGCCCGGCCACGGGCCTTGCCAAGGTGCATGTTGCCGAACAGACCGCGTTGGTGAACATGGCGCTGGGTGTCGTCGGGGCCTGAGGGAACGGGCCAACGTTTAAGGTAACGGGGGGCGGCGTTCCGGCCGCCTCCATAAATAATGATAAGGCCCATCCGGGGCGGGAACACCGCGCCGGGCGGGCAAGGGATTGGGAAACAGGATAATGTCTGCCGAGATCAAGGTACCGACGCTGGGTGAAAGTGTTACGACGGCAACCGTTGCAAAATGGCTGAAGCAGCCCGGTGACGCCGTGAACGAGGACGACCCCGTGGTCGAACTGGAAACCGACAAGGTCAGCGTGGAAGTTCCCGCCCCGCAGGCGGGTGTGCTCGGTCCGATTCTGGTACCCGAAGGCACGGAAGTGGAAGTGGGCGCCCTGCTGTCCACCGTTGAAGCCGGAAGCGGCGCGGCCCCCAAGGCTGCCGCTGCTCCCGCCCCCAAGAAGGAAGCGGCGGCCCCCGCCGGCGTGCAGGCCCAGCCCGTGGCCAGCGGCCCGGTGGCCCGCCCGGCAACCCCGCCCTCCGATGTTGTTGCACAGGGTGCCGCTGCCGTGGCGTTCCCCGCCGCGCGCAAGATCATGACCGAACAGGGTGTCTCTCCCGACCAGATCGGGACGGGCACCGGCAAGGATGGCCGGATCACGAAGGGGGACGTGCAGGCGTTCCTGTCACAGCCGCGCGCGGCCCAGCCCGCCGCTGCCCCGCGTGCGCCCCGTCAGGACGACCCGCGTGAGGAACGCGTGAAGATGACCCGCCTGCGCCGGACCATCGCCCGCCGCCTGAAGGATGCGCAGAACACCGCCGCCCTGCTGACCACCTTCAACGAGGTGGACATGTCGGCCGTGATGCAGATGCGCGCCGAATACAAGGACCTGTTCATCAAGAAGCATAACGGCGTCAAGCTGGGCTTCATGTCCATCTTCAGCCGGGCCGTGATCGCGGCGCTGCAGGAATTCCCCGCCATCAACGCCGAGATCGACGGTGATGACGTGATCTACCGTGAGTTCGTCAACCTCGGCATTGCCGTGGGCGGCCCCAACGGCCTGGTCGTGCCCGTGATCCGCGATGCCGATCAGATGAGCTTCGCCCAGATCGAGAGCGCGATCGCAGGCTTTGGCAAGAAGGCCCGTGAAGGCACGCTGAAGATTGATGAACTGTCCGGTGGCACGTTCTCCATCACCAATGGCGGCATTTACGGCTCGCTCATGTCCACGCCGATCATCAACGCGCCGCAGTCGGCCATTCTGGGCATGCACGCCATTCAGGAACGCCCGGTCGCCGTGGATGGCCAGGTCGTGATCCGTCCGATGATGTATATCGCGCTGACCTATGACCACCGCATCGTGGATGGCAAGGAAGCGGTGAGCTTCCTCGTGCGGGTCAAGCAGAACGTGGAGGATCCGCGTCGTCTGCTGCTGCAGGTCTGATGCCTGCCGGGGCCGCGTGCAGGCGCGGCCCATACGCGCTACCGCTGTATTGCAAGCAGGACTGAAGAGACATGACAATTGACATCAAGGTGCCCACGCTGGGCGAAAGTGTGACCACGGCCACGGTTGCAAAGTGGCTGAAGCAGCCCGGTGACACCGTGAACGCGGATGACCCGGTGGCTGAACTGGAAACCGACAAGGTCAGCGTGGAAGTCCCCGCCCCGCAGGCAGGCGTGCTGGGCGCGCATGCCGTGAAGGAAGGTGATGAGGTCGAGGTCGGCACCGTACTGACCACCCTTACCCCCGGTGCGGGCGGCCAGCAGGCGGCCCCGGCGGCAAAGCCTGCCCAGCCGGCGGCACCGGCTGCCGCCGCCCCCGCCGCAACGCCTGCTCCCGCAGCCGCTACCACACCGGCCCCGGCCGAGACGGATTACGATGTGATCGTGATTGGTGCGGGACCGGGCGGCTATGTGTGCGCCATCCGCGCGGCACAGCTTGGCTTCAAAGTAGCCTGCGTGGAAAAGCGTGCGACACTGGGTGGCACCTGCCTGAACGTGGGCTGTATTCCGTCCAAGGCGCTGCTCCAGCAGTCCGAGAACTTCCATGCCGCCAAGGATGAATATGCCGATATGGGCATCATCATCGACAGCGTGAAGCTTGACCTGGCGAAGATGATGGCCCGCAAGCAGTCCGTGGTCGAAGCCAACGTGAAGGGCGTGGAGTTCCTGTTCAAGAAGAACAAGATCACCTGGCTCAAGGGCACCGGCAAGGTCGAGGGCACGGGCCGCGTTTCGGTCAATGGCAAGCCGGTCACGGCAAAGCATATCGTCATTGCCAGTGGCAGTGACAGCGCGGGCCTGCCGGGGGTCGAGGTGGACGAAAAGCAGATCGTCACCTCCACTGGTGCGCTTGAACTCTCCGCCGTTCCCAAGAAGATGGTGGTGATCGGCGGCGGTGTGATCGGTCTGGAACTGGGCAGCGTATGGCACCGGCTGGGCGCGGATGTGACGGTGATCGAATATCTCGACCGTCTGGTGCCGGGCACGGATAACGAGATCGCCAAGACCTTCCAGCGCATCCTGACCAAGCAGGGCCTCAAGATGAAGCTCGGCCACAAGGTCACCAAGGCCGAGAAAGGCCCCAAGGGCGTGACCCTGACCGTGGAGCCCGCGCAGGGCGGTGCGGCGGAAACGCTGGAAGCCGACGTGGTGCTGCTGGCCATTGGCCGGACCGCGGCCAGCAAGGGCCTCGGGCTGGAAGAAGTGGGTGTTGCGCTGGACAAGCGTGGCCGTATCGTGACCGATGCGCATTACGCCACCAATGTTCCGGGCATCTACGCCATTGGCGATGTGATCGCAGGCCCGATGCTGGCCCACAAGGCCGAGGAAGAAGGCGTTGCGGTGGCCGAACTGCTGGCCGGGCAGGCGGGTCATGTGAACTATGGCGCGATCCCCGCCGTGGTGTACACGTGGCCGGAGGTCGCGACCGTTGGCAAGACGGAAGAAACCCTGAAGGAAGAAGGCACGGCCTACAAGGTTGGCAAATTCCCCTTCACCGCCAATGGCCGCGCGCGCGCCATCGGCATGACGGACGGGTTTGTGAAGGTCCTGGCCGACGCCACCACCGATCAGGTGCTGGGTGTGCATATCATTGGCCCGATGGCGGGCGAACTGATTGCCGAATGCACCATGGCGATCGAGTTCGGTGCATCGTCCGAGGATATTGCCCGCACCTGCCACGCCCACCCCACGCTGAGCGAGGCGGTGAAGGAAGCGGCACTGGATGTGGACAAGCGCGCCATCCATATCTGATCCGGCGCATTGAACTGCAAAACCCCACGGCAGCTTCCCTGCCGTGGGGTTTTGTTATTTGAGGCGTAGAAAGTTCCTGGTGAAGCTTTTTTCAAACAGCTTCAAAAAATACTGTAATTCTAAAAAATCGTGCGCCGGAAATTGCTGTTGTTCCCGCTCCAACGGTTCAGTTCACAACCGGGGCCCAGGTCATTTCCTGCGTCAGGCGGATCAGTTCCGTGGATGAAACGGCCGGGGAGATGAAGAACCCCTGCACATGGTCCACGCCCAGCCCGCATACGGTCTCGAACTCGTCCCGGGTTTCCACGCCCTCCACGGTAACGGTCAGGTTGTAGCCATGGCCAAGCTTGATGAGCGAGGCCAGCATGGTGCGTGCCTTACTGTCTGTCGCGATATCACGGACAAGGCAGCGGTCGAGCTTAAGGGCGCGCAGCGGCAGGTCGCGCAGGGTGGACAGGCGGGCCATGCCGTAACCGAAATTGTCCAGTGCCAGCCCGAATCCCTCCTCCGCCAACTGGCAGAGCTGCGTCTGGCTTTTTGCCGCTCTGCGGCCCTGCATCATCTGTTCGGTCACCTCCAGCATGAAGGTTTCCGGCGGCAGGCCGCGGCGCTTGATCTCGCCAAACAGGTTGCCCTGCTGCTCAAGGTTCAGCAGGTCCAGATGTGACAGGTTGACCGCCACCTGCAGGCCGGGCACCCCGGCTTCGTGCCATTTCTCGATATCATCATGGAATGACTGGACAAGCTGCGCTTCCATGACCTGCGCCAGGACGGAATCGGTAAAGACCTCGGAAAACAGCCCGGCGGAAAGCAGGCCGCGTTCGGGGTGGTGCCAGCGCATCAGGGCTTCCGCCTGTTCGATCCGGCCGGTGCGGGTGTTGAGGATGGGCTGGTAATATACCTCGAACTGTTTTTCCCGCACGCCCTTGCGGGCTTCGGCCAGAAGCCTGGCCCGCCTGATCGTACTCTTGTGCAGGCCGGGGGTGAACATGCGCACCTGCTTGCCGCCCGCCTGCTTGGCGGCATAGACCGCAACATCGGCGTTTTTCTGCAGTCCTTCCAGCGTTTCGTCACCCGTTATGCGGGTTGCGCCGATACTGCCGGAAATGCGCACCGTCGCGCTGTCCAGCATGATCGGTTCTTCCAGCAGGTGCTGCATTTTCTTCAGCAGGGTTTCAAGCGGCGTGATCTTCAGGCTCTTGTGCAGGATCAGGGCGAACTCGTCCCCGCCCAGCCGGCTGATCGCGTCGTCCGGCCCGATCAGTTCCAGCAGGCGCGTGGCAATGGTCTTGAGCACCTCATCACCCGCATGGTGGCCATGGATGTCATTGACCGGCTTGAACCCGTCAAGGTCGAACATGACCAGCACCCGTGGTTCGGCATTGCGCCGCTTGCTGGCCTCAAGTGCCGTGACAAGATGGGCATTGAACCCGCCCCGGTTGAGCAGGCCGGTCAGCATGTCGGTCGCGGCCTGTTTGCGCAGCCGCATCTTGGTGTTCATCAACTCGGTGATCTCGAAACGGGCGGCAACGAACCCGTTGATTTCACCGCGCATGTTGCGGTGGGGGAAAATGGTGGTCGCAACCCAGTAATGGCTGCCATCCTTGGCGCGGTTGCAGATGTTTCCGTACCATGTGCGACCGGCATGGAGCGTTTTGTACATGTTGCGGAAAAACGCCGGCCCATGTTCGCCCGATTTCAGGATGCTGTGGGTATTACCCAGAAGTTCCTCACGCGAATACTGGCTTATTTCACAGAACTTGTCGTTGACGTACGTAATGGTCCCGTTCTGGTCCGTTACGGCTACAATAAGGACATTATCAACCACGTCCGCCCAGAAGTCGGCATCTTCATGCGTTAGGGCACGAAGCCTGTTGTCATGGTGAGCGGACATTCTGTTACCTCGAGTACGGAGCCGATAACCGGGTTCTACCTTCCGGCAATCTAGGACGAATTTTTTGCTGGTGAAACATCTTTGGCGGCGGTTAGGGCTGGCGGTTTCGAATGGGTTGCCACGCGCCACCTGCCTTACCAACAGGGCCTGAACTGTACCATCGGGGGATAACCGCCACGGATACAAGGATATTTCCCGCACGCGGAATATAGCAGAAGGTAACTTTTAGATAATTATTATTTATATCCGGTTAACAGGGCACGGCGGGCTGCAAGCCGCCGCCACCCTGTTCTCCGGGGTCAGCTTTCCGGCGGGCGGTTTTTGCCCGAACAGGCGGAACACCCGCCACATCCCCCCGCCGCACGGGGAAGGCCGCGCCGGGCGGCATGGCGGACCAGCGCCTGTGGCGCATGGCACCGGCGCAGTAGTGCCGCCAGCGCCCCCCAGCCTTTCTGCCGGGCCGTGGGAAACAGCCGTCCGGCCCAGTACAGCGCGCAGGCCGCGACAATGCCACAGGCCAGTACCGTCTGGAGCAGGGTGCCAGCTTCCATCAGAACATCAGTGCGATGTGATAGGTCAGGAATGCCGCCGCATAGGCCAGGGCGAACAGGTACCCCGCTGCAAGCCCCACGACCGACCATGAAAGTGTCTCGCGCCGGATGACCGCCAGCGTCGCCACGCATTGCGGTGCATAGACATACCATGCCAGCAGCGAAAGGGCGGTGGCCAGGCTCCAGTGGGTGGGCAGCATCTGGCCAAGCTGGCTTGCTGCCTGATCCGTGTCCGTGCCGGAACCAAGGGAATAGACGGTGGCAAGCGCGCCCACCGCGACCTCACGCGCGGCAAGGCCCGGGATCAGCGCGACACAGATCTGCCAGTTGAAGCCAAGCGGCGCGAATACCGGCAGCATGAGATGGCCGATCCGCCCCGCAAGGCTCCAGTCAATGGCCGGACCCGGCGCACCTGCTGGCGGCGGCGGGAAGCTGGACAGCCCCCACAGCAGCACGGTGAGCGAGACGATGGTGGTCCCCACGCGCACAAGGAAGATGCGCGCCCGCTCCCACAGTCCCAGCGCCAGGTCACGCGGGTTGGGCAGGCGGTAGGCGGGCAGTTCCATAAGCAGCGTGGCTTCCTGCCGGTCGGTATCGCGCCAGCGCAGCACGCGCGCGACCAGCAGGGCGGAGCCGATGCCGATGGCATAGAGCACGAACAGCACAAGGCCCTGAAGGTTGAGGAACCCCGCAATGCTGCGGTGGGGAATGAACGCCCCGATCAGCAGCGTATAGACCGGCAGCCGTGCCGAGCAGGTCATGAGCGGGGCGATCAGGATGGTGATCAGCCTGTCACGCGGGTTCTGGATGGTGCGGGTGGCCATGATGCCCGGCACCGCGCAGGCGAAGCTGGACAGCAGCGGGATGAAGGAGCGACCGCTCAGCCCCGCGACCGACATGAACCGGTCCAGCAGGAAGGCCGCGCGCGGCAGGTAGCCCGATTCCTCCAGCACCAGTATCCACAGGAACAGGATCAGGATCTGCGGCAGGAACGTCACCACGCTGCCTGCGCCCGCGATGATGCCGTCAACGATCAGGCTGCGTATGACACCCGGCGGCAGCATCTGCCCCACCGCCTGGCCCAGCATGCCCATGCCCGCGTCAATCCCGTCCATGAGCGGCTGCGCCCATGCGAACACCGCCTGGAACATGAAGAACAGCAGCACGACCAGCAGCAGCGGCCCCCAGACCGGGTGCAGCACCCAGCGGTCAAGCCGTTCCTCGATCCGGTCGGACAGGGGGGAGGCATGGGTCACGCAGTCCGCCAGGATGCCGCGCACCATCGCATGCAGGTCCGTGCCAGGCGGTAGGGGTGCGGGAACGGGGGGCAGGGGGCCGTCCAGTTCCGCCAGCAGGTCGCACGCGCCATTGCGCCTGACACCCACCGTGGCCACGACGGGCATGCCCAGTTCTGCCTGCAGGCGCGG
Source organism: Komagataeibacter melaceti (assembly GCF_003403295.1). Lineage (GTDB taxonomy): Bacteria > Pseudomonadota > Alphaproteobacteria > Acetobacterales > Acetobacteraceae > Komagataeibacter > Komagataeibacter melaceti. The sequence goes on from NZ_QUWV01000065.1 coordinate 33,003, forward strand.
CAGGTCGATTTCCATGCCGTTGCGCCGGGCGGCATCGATCATGTTCAGCGCCAGCAGCACGGGGCGGCCAATGGCGCGCATTTCCAGCACGAAACGCAGGTGCAGCCGCAGGTTGGTCGCATCCGCCACGCAGACCAGCAGGTCCGGCGCCGTTTCCCCCCGATAGGTCCCGGCACAGACATCGCGGGTCACGGCCTCGTCGGGGCTGGTGGCGTTCAGGCTGTAGGCGCCGGGCAGGTCAAGCAGGCGCACGCGGCGGCCACCGGCGGTGGTGAACCAGCCTTCCTTGCGCTCAACGGTGGCGCCCGCGTAGTTGGCCACCTTCTGCCTGCTGCCGGTCAGCAGGTTGAACAGGGCGGTCTTGCCGCAGTTCGGGTTTCCGACCAGGGCGATGTTTAGGGTGGTCATTCCTGCTCTTTCACCGTGTGGACGCTGACACGCTCCGCCTCCGTGCGGCGCAGGGCAAAGCGTGTGAACCCGATGCGCACCGCAATGGGATCGCCCCCCATGGGCGCGGTTGCGACAACGCGCACGGCTTCGCCCGGCACGAAACCAAGCTCACGCAAACGCTGTGCCACGGGGTCGGCGTTGCCCGGATCGTCAACGGCGTCAATCACGGCATCCGTGCCGCGTGGCAGGTCACTCAGTCGCATGGGTAAAACTTCATACAGCCAATAAAAGTAAGTAATAATTATTATTAATTATTCATTGCAGACCTGTCCATCACGTTTGTTCACCTGTCTGCACCATGTCCGGGGCGGGTATGTTCAGCGCACATGCAGGACCATTACTGTCCGCTATGGTGAACGGACAGGATATGGAAGAACGTGCCCGATACATGCCCCCGCCGCGCGCCGCCCATGCCGCGCTCGGCCCCGTATCCGTCGCGCATGTCGGCCAGTGGCGCGTCATCTCCTGCGTCCGTGACCGTGGCGTAGTGGAATTCATGCCCGCGCAGCGTTGTGCCCGCCCGGCCTATGGCGCAGTCATGGCGCAGGGTGGCGGCACGGTAGCCAAGGTTCATCCGCCGTTTGGCAAAAGACGTGGCGTGGCCCAGCAGGCCGGTCATGCGGTGGGTCTGGCCCGCTGCATCCGTCAGGCTCTGCCCCAGCACCATGAAGCCTCCACATTCCCCATGCACAGGCCGGGTGGTCGCGAAGCTGGCCAGTGCGTGGTGGAAACCCGTCGCCGCCGCCAGCCGCCCCGCATGCAGTTCAGGGTAGCCGCCGGGTAGCCAGCAGGCATCGCAGTCCTGCGCCGGGCCTTCGTCATTGAGGGGGGAGAAGGGATGAAGCTCCGCCCCCGCGGCACGCCACCCCGCCACGATATGGGCATAGACAAACGAAAAGGCCGCATCATTCGCCACCGCGATCCGCTGCCCCGGCGGCGGCAGGGCGGTCATGGCATGCGGGGCGGGGGAGGTGAATGCTGGCGCTGCCGCGCAGGCGAGGATGGCGTCAAGGTCGAGGTCGCGCTCGGCCTGCGTGGCCAGTCGCTCAGCCAGTTCGGCCAGCCCGTCATGCTCACGCGCCTGCACCAGCCCAAGGTGGCGCTCGGGCATCTGAAGCCCCGCATCGCGCCCGAACGCGCCCAGTACCGGAATTCCGGTGGCGGTAATGGCCTGTGTCGCCATGGCGGCGTGCCGGGGTGAGCCGACGCGGTTCAGGATCACGCCCGCAATCCGTACCGACGGGTCCAGCCGGGCAAAGCCCAGCGCCACCGCCGCCGCTGACTGGCCCTGCCCCGAAATGTCCACCACCAGAATCACCGGCAGCGCGTAGCGCGCGGCAATGTCCGATGGCGCGCCGCGTGCGTTCTCAGGCCCCAGCAGTCCGTCGAACAGCCCCATGGAGGCTTCCGTCACCAGCAGTTCACCTCCATGGGCGGCCTGCGCCATGATGGTGTCCAGCAGCGATGCGGGCATGGCCCAGCTATCAAGGTTGGGGCTGGCATGGCCGGTCAGGGCTTCATGGAAGGCAGGGTCGATGTAGTCCGGCCCGGTCTTGGCCCCGCGCACGGCAATGCCGCGCCGGCGCAGGGCGGCCAGAATGGCCAGTGTCAGCGTGGTCTTGCCGCTGCCCGAGCGGGGTGCGGCGATCATCAGCCCTCGTGTCATCATGTCCGTTCCTGCTAAACCGGTGGCGACCGGAACCATCCCTTACCCCGCTGGAAAAGAAGATTTCTCAGATGGAGCATACCCATACCAGCCTGCGCCGGGGCTGGACCACAGGCAGTTGCGCCACCGCCGCCGCCCGCGCCGCATGGAGCAGCCTGTGCGGGCAGGGATTTCCCGATCCCGTCACCATTACCCTGCCGGGCGGCCAGCACGTGGCCTTTGCGCTGGCTGCCCATGGCCGCGATGGGGATAGCGCATGGGCGGCTGTGGTCAAGGACGCGGGCGATGACCCGGACGTGACCCATGGCGCGCATGTGCGTGTGGATGTGCGGCCGCTGCCCCCGGGCAGCGGTGTCGTTTTCCGCGCGGGGGCGGGGGTGGGCACCATCACCCTGCCGGGGCTGCCTTTGCCGCCGGGGGAGCCTGCCATCAATCCGGTGCCGCGCCGCATGATCCGCGCGGCGCTGTGTGAGGTGACGGGGCATGAACCTGATGTGGAGGTGACGGTCTCCATCGCAGGCGGGCAGGAAATGGCGCGCCATACGCTCAATGGCCGGCTGGGCATCGTGGGGGGGCTGTCCATACTGGGCACGACCGGAATCGTGGTGCCGTTTTCGTGCGCCGCGTGGATCGACAGCATCCATCGCGGCGTGGATGTAGCGCGCGCGCTGGGCCTGCCCCATGTGGTGGGGTCCACGGGCAATGTTTCGGAACAGGCGGCGCGCGCACTGTATGGCCTGCCGGAAGAAGCCATGCTGGAAATGGGGGATTTTGCCGGTGGCCTGCTGAAATACCTGCGCACCCACCCGGTCGGGCGCGTGACGGTGGCGGGTGGCGTGGCCAAGATGACCAAGTTGGCGCAGGGGTTCATGGACCTTCATTCGCGCCGGGGGCAGGCGGACATGGCGCGCCTGGCGGACATGGCGCGCGCGGCCGGGGCCACGGCGGCACTGGCCGAACAGGTTGCGCAGGCCCATTCGGTCGCGGCGGCCTTCGCGCTGGCCGCGCAGGACGGGATCGACCTTGGTCCGCCCGTGGCGCGGGGGGCATGGCAGCATGCGAGCACTGTTCTGGCCGGGGCGGACTGCCTGCTGGATGTGCTGCTGTTCGACCGGGCGGGAAAGCTGGTGGCCCGGCATGGACCCGACCCCGTTACGGCGTAGGCATGCCCGCCCGCATACCGCTCAGGAGCGGAAGCGGCGGTGATAATCCGCGTTATACAGCGCGCTTTCACGGAAATCCTGCGTGCCCAGCGCGGGGCCGACCAGCACCAGCGCCGTGCGTTCCACCGGGTTTGTGGCAAGCTGTTCGCTTATGGTGGCCAGCGTGCCGCGCAGCACGAGCTGGTCGGGCCATGTGGCGCGCGCGACAATGGCCACCGGGCAGTCCGCGCCATATAGCGGGGTAAGGTCGCTCACGATCTGGTCCAGCACGTGAATGGCCAGGTGGATGGCCAGCGTGGCCCCGGTCGCGCCGAAGGCGGCCAGCTTCTCACGCTCCGGCATGGCGGAGGCCCGGCCGCTGACCCGCGTCAGCACCACGCTCTGCGCCACTTCCGGCACGGTCAGTTCCCGCCCCAGCACCGAGGCGGCAGCCGCGAAGGCGGGCACGCCGGGGGTCATCGTCCACGGGATGCCGTGGCGGTCCAGCCTGCGGATCTGTTCGGCCACCGCGCTATAGACCGACAGGTCGCCCGAATGCAGGCGCGCAATGTCCTGTCCCGCCGCATGGGCCTTGATATATTCCTGTTCGATCAGGTCCAGCGTCAGTGGCGCGGTATCCACCAGCCGGGCATCGGGCGGGCAGTGTTCCAGCATCTCAGCCGGGACGATCGACCCCGCGTACAGGCATACCGGGCACCGCGCCAGCAGGTCGCGCCCGCGAAGGGTCAGCAGGTCGGCGGCGCCGGGGCCCGCGCCGATGAAGTGTACGGTCATGCATCCTCTCCCTGTGCCATGGCACATGTTGCGTGGGTGCCGGTCATGCGCGGCACGATCAGCCTTGAATGTGCGCCCGCCGCCGCCAGCGCGCAGCCTTCCGCCACCGAGGCCACGCCCACGGTCGCCTGCGCACGGGCGGAACGGGTGACGCAGCGCGGCTGGGCGGCCAGCAGGTCGGCGGGGGTGACGGCATGCAGCCGCAGGCCCAGATGGGCCATGGCCGCCTGCAACCCCGCCTCGCGGTAGCGGAAGGCGGGCACGGCCACAAGGTCCGCCCGCCGCCCGGCGCGTGACTGCGCGGCTAAAAGCAGGTCGATGATGGCCTGCATGTCGCAATTGCTGCGCAGGCCCAGTCCGGCCACGATCACGCGCGCGGCCCGTCCGCACGGCGCACGGCGTAGGTGGTGACACCCATGCCGGGGCGGAAGGCGTGAAAACGCCCGATCGGCTCCAGCCGCTCCACATGCATGCGGGTCAGCGTGCCGCCCCATTTCGCATGCGCGGCCATGACCGCCGCCTCGCTTTCCAGCGTTACGGCATTGGCCACCAGCCGCCCATGGGGGGGTAGCACCTGCCATGCCGCATCGAGCATGCCGGGATTGCTTATGCCCCCGCCGATGAAAATGGCGTCAGGGGGCGGCAGGCCATCGGCCAGCATCCGGGGCAGGATGTCCGGCGCGCTGCCCGCCACGACCCGCAGCGCGGGCACCCCGAGGTTGAGGGCGTTATGCGCGATCCGCGCGCCGCGCGTGGCCGATTTTTCAATGGCGATGGCGCGGTTGGCGGGATGGCGCAGCATCCATTCAATGCCGATCGAACCGGAACCGCCGCCAATATCCCACAGCGTCTCCCCCCGGCGCGGGGCCAGCGCGGACAGGGTGGCGGCGCGGATCTCGCGTTTGGTGATCTGCCCGTCATGGGCGAACATCGCATCAGGCAGGCCGCAGGCCAGCGGGATGACCATGGCGTCACGGTCGGCCACGATTTCCAGCGCCATGAGGTTGAGCCGGGGCGGGCGGGGCGCGTCATCCCCCGCCATTGCCGCGACCGTCGCGGTGTGGCGCGTCTGCCCCGGCCCGCCCAGCGCGCCCAGCACATGCATGACGGATGCCCCGAAACCACGCCCCAGCAGCCAGCGCGCGAAGGCCTGCGGCGTGCCTTCATCGGCGGACAGCACCACCAGCCTGCCGCCGGGTTGCAAGGCGGGGGCCACGGCTTCCATCGGGCGGCCGCACAGGGAATGGAGGCTGACATCCTGCTCCGCCCAGCCCAGCAGGTTGCACGCCCGCGCCATGGCGGAGGGGGCGGGCAGGCACAGCATTTCCTCCATGGGCAGGTATCGGCGCAGCGTGGCCCCGACCCCGAACAGGAACGGATCACCCGATGCCAGCACGCAGGCGGGTCTGCCGCGCCAGCCCAGCAGTTCACGCACGCCATCGGCAAACGGGTGCGGCCATGCCAGCGTCCGGCCCGTGACCAGCGGTGCCGCAAGGGCAAGGTGGCGCGCGCCCCCCGCCACAAGCTCCGCCCCCGCAATCAGGGCGCGGGTGGCGGCGGGCAGGCCCTCGACACCGTCCTCCCCAATGCCGATAACATGCAGCCATGGCGCGTTCATGCGGCACCTACTGGCAGGGAAAAGGGGAAGGGATGCGGGTTCTCGTTCTGGGCGGCACGACGGAGGCCCGCACGCTGTACGGCCTGCTGGAAAGGCAGGTGGCGCGTTTTCAGGTCACGGTTTCGCTGGCCGGGGCCACGCGCGCGCCCGTCCTGCCCGCGCTGGAAGTTCGTATTGGCGGCTTTGGTGGTGTTGAGGGCCTGCGGGAATGGCTGGTGGCGCAACGCATCGATGCCGTGGTGGACGCGACCCATCCCTTCGCCGTGCGGATGAGCGGCAACGCGGTGCAGGCCTGCGCGCAGGCGGGCGTGTCCCTGCTGCGGGTCGAGCGCCCGGGCTGGACACCGGTAGCGGGGGACCGCTGGACCATCGTGCCCGACATGGCGGCGGCGGCCCGCGCGCTGGGTACGACCCCACGGCGCGTGCTGCTGACGGTGGGGCGCAAGGACCTGCTGCCGTTCCACGATGCTGGCCATCATGACTGGCTGCTGCGCAGCGTGGACCGGCCCGATGACAGCCTGCTGCCTCCCGGCGCACGGGTGCTGCAGGCGCGCGGCCCCTTTGACGAGGCGGCGGAGGAAGCGCTGCTGCGCACCGAGCGGATCGGGGTGATCGTGACCAAGAATTCCGGCGGCAGCGCCACGGCGGGCAAGCTTGCGGCCGCGCGCGCGCTGGGGGTGGAGGTCATCATGGTGGCCCGTCCCCCGGTCGCATCCGCCGCCGTGGTGCCCGACGCACCGGCCGCCATGGCGTGGCTGGAACGGCTTTACGCGCACGGGGCATCCACCCGGCGGGAGGTATAGAGCCATTTTTCCCCATCCGCGCGGGTGATGACATGCGTCAGCGGGCAGCCGATCAGGACCAGCGTGCTCATGTCCACCTGTTCGGGGTCGGCATGGGCGATATCGGTCAGGATGACCCGTTCATCCGCCCGCCCGATGGCGCGGGCAAAGGCCACGGGCACCGTGCCGGGCACGATGGTGCGCAGCAGGGCGAAGGCTTCCCCCAACTGGTCCGGGCGCGCTTTCGAGCGCGGGTTGTACAGCGCGATCACCAGCCCGGCCTGTGCTGCCGCCGCCAGCCTGCGGTGGACGACCTCACGCGGCTTGAGGTTGTCGGACAGCGAAATGACGCAGAAATCTCCCCCCAGCGGCGCGCCCAGCCGGGCGGCGGCGGCCAGCACGGCGGATACGCCGGGAATGACCGTGACATCCACCCCCCGCCATGCGGCGGGGCCGTGGTCTATCGCCTCGAACACCGCGCTGGCCATGCCGAACACGCCCGCATCCCCGCCGGATACGACCGCCACCGTCCGCCCCGCCAGCGCCAGTTCCACCGCATGGCGGGCGCGTTCGATCTCCACGCGGTTGTCACTGGCATGGCGCACCACGTCCGGCCCTGCCTCCACACGCGCGACATAGGGGGCGTACCCGATCAGGTCGGTCGCCTGCGCCAGTGCCGCGCTGGCCTGCGGGGTCAACTGCTCCACGTTGCCAGGGCCAAGCCCCACGACATAGATGCGGCCCGTACTGTTGCTGTCCGTCATCGCGCCGCCTCCCGGCCGGGTACGAGGATGATGGAGAAATAGGGGGCTGGTCCCTCCATTTCCGTCAGCTTCATGCAGCGCTGCTGCGGCTGGGTGGCGCGTTCGACGTAGATCGCACGTTCCTCGCGCCCGGCATGGCGCAGGGCCTTGCGTACCTTTTCAAGGTTGCGGCCCAGCTTCATGATGACGGCGGCATCGGCCTGCGCCAGCCGTTCGGCCAATGTTTCCCCGTCCAGCGTGGCGGGGATGACGCTCAGCACGTCATCACCATGCACCATGGGGCGCTGTGCGGCGGACCAGCAGCCGGCCATGGCGGTGATGCCGGGTACCACGGTGCAGTCAAAGCGCGGGTGCAGGCGGTCGAACACGTACATGGCCGAGCCGAACAGGAACGGGTCACCCTCGCACAGCAGGGCCACGTCCTGGCCCTTGCGCAGGTGGTCCGCGATCCGGTTGGCGCAGTCATCGTAAAACGCGGCCATGCGCACAAGGTAGGCCGGGTCGCTGACCGGGATTTCCGTGGTGAACGGATAGGCGAAACGCAGGGTCTCGGCATGGGGGGAGAGCATGTCACCCGCGATCTGGCGGGCGTGGCCGGGCCGGTCGTGGCGGCAGAACCATGCCGCGACCGGGGCTTCACGCAGCAGGCGCGCGGCCTTTACGGTCATGAGTTCCGGGTCTCCCGGCCCCATGCCGAGGATGGACAGGTGGCCGGGTGTCATTCCGCCTCGCTTGCCAGCGCGTTGACGGTGGCGGCCGCCATGGCGCTGCCGCCAAGCCGCCCCCGCACGATGATGAAGGGCAGGTCACCGAAGTCGGCTAGCGCTTCCTTGGATTCGGCGGCCCCCACGAAGCCCACCGGCATGCCGATCACCGCCGCCGGGCGGGGTGCCCCCGCGCGGATCAGTTCAAGCAGGTGGAACAGCGCCGTGGGCGCGTTGCCAATGGCCACCACGGCCCCGGCCAGGTCATCGCCCCACAGGTCCATCGCGGCGGCCGAGCGGGTATTGCCGATTTCCCGTGCGATTTCGGGCGTGCGCGGGTCGCGCAGGGTGCAGATGACAGGGTTGTCGGCGGGCAGGCGCGCGCGGGTGACGCCGTGGGCCACCATGTTCGCATCGCACAGCACCGGGCGACCAGCCAGAAGGGCCGCGCGCGCGCTGGTCACGAAATCGGGTGACATGCGGATGGCCTTCGTCACATCCACCATGCCGCAGGCATGGATGATGCGCACGACCACCCGTGCTTCCTCGGCGCTAAGCCCGGCCAGATCGGCCTCGGCGCGGATAATGGCAAAGGAACGGGCATAGATCGCCGCCCCGTCATGAATGTAGTCGTACGGTTCCGTTTGCGCGGTCATGCCGGTCCAGTTCTCCCGTTCCGTGGCGTGGTGTCCTGAGGCTGCGGGGGCCAGCCCCGCACGATCGGATGTATCTGTGCCAGTGAAAGCCCGCTGTCTACAGGCGTATCGTCCGCCCGGCCATGCGGGCACAGACCATAGCCATGCGCCTGCGCCACCAGTGTGATGTCCGCGCGCGCCGGGTGGGCGCATCCCTTGGTGCAGCCCGAAACATGCAGGCTGACCCCATCGGGCAGGTCGGGGGCCAGATGCAGTGCGTCCGCCACCACGTCATGCGCGGCGCACGCGCAGCCCCGCGCGCCGATGCACGCCCATACGCGCAGGCGCGGGTCATCTGCGCGGGTGATGAGCCCGGCAATGGGTGGCGGGGTGGCGCAGTCTTCCAGCACCATCGTGCGCCACGGGCCGATGCGCATGTGGCCATTGCCCGCGCTGTCGCACCATCCGGCCACGGCCTCGAGCACGCTGGCGTCGATCGGGCCGGGGGGCAGGACGGCGCCCATGGCATGGCCGGGCAGGGGACCGGCCAGCGGGGGGGCATGCCCGGCCGCGGCCGGGACAGGGCGGGTGGCGTCCAGCAGCCCGGCATGGGCAAAGGCCGCCCGCGCCCGCGCCGGGTCGCGCAGCGTGCGTGCCGGTGGGGTCATGGCCGCGAGTGCGTGTGCGATGGCAAGCACGACGCGGGCGACATCGCCGCCCGCGCAGGGATAGGCCCGCTCCCCGCACACCACCAGCCAGCCATTGCCTTCGGCCCGTGCCATGATGTCCGCCCGCAGCGTGCCGGCCGGGACATATCCGCCGCAATCCACCGCGATCAGGAACTTCGCTGGCAGGCCACATAGCGTAACGGCACCGGCAAGGGCTGTATCCAGCGCGCGGATGACATCGGGCGCGTCCTGTGCCGCCTTTGGATCGATCCCGGCCAGCGGGGAGAGCAGCAGGCCACGCCGTGCCTCGGTCTCGGCATCGGCGCTGGCCAGCCCGGCATTCCGCATGTCATGGGCGAAGGCGCGGGCGCTGTCCGGTGTCAGGCCGCGCAGTTGCAGGTTGCCCCGGCTGGTCAGTTCGATCAGCCCATTGCCGTGGCGGCGCGCAGCCCGTGCCACATGGCGCGCCTGCGTGGTGGACAGGCGGCCCAGCGGCGGGCGCACGCGCACCAGCCAGCCATCGGCGGCTTCCATGGGGGTGTGCAGGCCGGGGCACCAGCCGCGTATGCCGGGGGGAAGGGTCATGGCGTGGAATCGAGCAGCATGGCGGCGCTGTTGCTGCGCGGCCGCCACAAATCGCGCCGCAGGGCATCGGCCATCAGGCGGCGGATGGCGGCATGGGCGTCCGGGTTGGTCTCACGCATGAAGGCATCCATCTCCGGGTCATCAAGCAGGGCGGCGAAGGTCAGGTCGAACTGCCGGTCAAAGCGCGCGGGCACCGTCGCGGCAAAGCCATGCAGCGCCGCCATGCCGCGCGCGATCTCGGCCGTGCCGCGATAGCCGTGGCGGCGCATGCCCGCAAGCCATGCCGGGTTGGCCAGCCGCCCGCGCACCACGCGCGCCACTTCGTGCACCGTGGCGCGCAGGCGCGGGGTTTCGGGGCGGGAGGTATCGCCATGCAGCAGGCGGGGCGTATTGCCCAGCATATCCGCTGCCGCCGCCATGCCGCCCTCATGCGTGGCCATGTCCACGCTTTCCAGAATGTCGGTTTCGGCATGGTCGTGCACATGCAGCAGCACGGCGGCATGCGCCATGCGTTCGGCCAGCGCCTGCGCATCCTGCCTGCCTTCGCGCCCGCCGCCATAGGTCCATGCCGAACCTTCCAGCCATGCCTGCCCCAGTTCGGCGGGCGTGCGCCATGCGCCGCTGGCCAGCGGGTCTTCCACGCCGGTGCCGTAGGCGCCGGGGGCCGCGCCAAACATGCGCGCGGTCGCGGCATGGCGGGCGGCGCCTGCCAGCCCGGCGGTGCTGGCGGCCAGCGGGTTGAGGTCGGGCGCTTCAAAATCGCGCGCGGCAATGGCCTGCACCGCCTGTTCAAACAGGGCGATCTGGCCGGGGAACGCATCGCGGAACAGGCCGGACAGGCGCAGCGTCACGTCCACGCGCGGGCGGCCCAGCTCCGCCATGGGAATGACCGTAATGCCGCTGACCCGGCCCGATGCGCCATCCCACACCGGGTGCACCCCCATGAGCAGCAGCGCCAGCGCCAGGTCCTCGCCCCCCGTGCGCAGGCTGGCCGAGCCCCACAGGTCAATGACGAGGCTGCGCAGCGGTTCGCCCTGGTCCTGGAGGTGCCCCTCCAGCAGCAGGGCCGCCGTGCGTTCGGCCAGCACCAGTGCGGAGCGGGTGGGAATGGCGCGCGGGTCCATGGCGTACAGGTTGCGCCCGGTGGGCAGCACGTCGGCGCGGCCACGTGTGGGCGCCCCCGCCGGGCCTGCGGGAATGAACCGGCCATCAAGGGCCGCGAGCAGTGCCGCGCTTTCTGCCCGCCCACATTCATGCAGGCGCGTGGCGATGCCATCGGGGGGCAGGTTCCCACAGGAGCGGGCGATGGCGCGCGCCAGTTCATCCGTGCGCGGGGGGGGATGGCCAAACACGTGCAGCCCGTCGCGGATCTGCAGATCCTTTACGTCACACAGATAGGCGTCGAGCCGGGCGAGGGCCTCGTCCTCGTCATCGGTGCGGGCAACACCACTTTCGCCCAGCAGGCCAAGGCTGTCGGCGCGTTGCAGGATCTCGCCACGCAGGATCGCCCCGCGCCTGCGGTCAAGGCCATCGGCTGCGGCGTATTCATCAATCAGGCGTTCCAGCTCGCCCGTATCCGCCCCGCCCGTTGTGGCGGGGACGATGGGCGGGGTCATGTGGCCGATGGTGACCGCTCCCAGCCTGCGCCGCGCGGCGGCGGCCTCGCCCGGGTTATTGACAATGAACGGGTAGATCACTGGCAGCCCGCCCACCAGTGCGGGGGACCAGCACCCGGCGGAGGGTGCCGCCGCCTTGCCCGGCAGCCATTCCAGCGTGCCATGCGTGCCCAGATGCACCATGGCATCCAGTTTCATTTCATGGCGCAGCCACAGATAGAACGCGACATAGGCATGCCGGGGCGGTGTATCGGGGTCATGGTAGCCCGCATGCCGGTCGCTGGTGGCGCCACGGTCGGGTTGGAGCGCCATCAGGACATGCCCGAGCCGGAGGTGACGCAGGTGGAACCGGCCGTCCCGGCAGGCCGGGTCCTCCTCCGGCGCGCCCCAGCAGGCGGCCAGCGCATCACGCAGTTCCGTAGGCAGCGCGTCCAGCCATTGGCGGTAGGTCGCAACCGACACGAAGGGTGTTGCGGGTGTGCGGGCCAGTGCGTGGGCAAGCTGTTCGGATGTGGGGAGCGGGGGGGCGCCTGTCGCGTATCCTGCGCCGTGCAGCAGGTGAAGGATGTGTTCAAGGCTTGCGAAACTGTCCAGCCCCACGGCATGGGCGGCCTGCCCGCTGGGTGCGCCCTGCGCGCCGGGATAGTCGGACAGGATGATGCCGACCCGCCGGGCCGCGGGCGGTGTGTGTCCCAGCCGCGCCCAGCCCGCCGCGCGGGCGCAGGTCAGCGCGATGCCGGGGGCGTAGGGCGCATGGCGTGGCGGCAGGTCGGGGGCCGTTTCCTCCTTGAAGGAGATGGGGAAGGCGGGAATCCGGCCATCGAGTTCCGGCAGCACCACCTGCATGGCCAGATCGGCCTGTGACAGCCCGCGCACGCTGTCACGCCATGCCGCATGGGTGGTGCCGGGCTGCTGCACCTGCAGCACGGGCACGCCCGCCATGTCGAGCGGGGAATGACTGTCCTGCCCGCCGCGCGTGGCGAAGAAGGTGGCGTTGATGATGACATCAGGCGGGGTCTGCGTGATCCGGTCTGCCACCACCCGGGCCGAGGCCGCATCCTTGAGTGAGGTGACATAAAGCAGGTCCGCCCCGATCCCGTGGCGGGCCAGTTCGCTGGCCAGCGCCGTGATGGGGGCGATGTCACCCGCCAGCAGGTGCGTGCGGTAGAAGACCACCATCGCGCGCAGGGGCAGGGCGGGGTCCGCCGCGTGCAGCAGTTCCGCCGCTGGCAGCGCCACGGGGTCGGTTCCGTCATCCGGCCCGCACCCGGCCAGATGCGCCATGAGCCGCAGGGCGGCGGCCATGTTGGCGCTGCCACCCGTGCGCATGAGCAGGTCAAGCCGGGCAAGCTGGCCCTCCGGCACGGTGGACAGGCTGGCAAGGCGCGGGTCATCACGCCCGTCACCCGCCACGAAGGCCAGGGGAATCCCGGCCTCCCGGCAGGCGCGGGCCAGTTCCTCCGCCCCGTAGCGCCAGTAATCCACCCCCCCGAGCAGCCGGACCACAACGCAGCGCGACTCCATGATGGTATCGGCCACGTACAGGTCGATCGACATGGGGTGCCGCAGCCGTGACAGGCTGGCGGTGCGCAGGCTCACGCCGGGTGCGGCCTGTGCCGCATGGGCAGCGTTCAGGCACAGCAGGTCACTGTCCGAAAAGGACAGGAACACGATGTCCGCCGGGGCATGCCCCAGATCTTCCGCCTGATCGCCGTCATCCAGCGTGCGCACCTCACGCGCGAGCAGATGCATGGTGGCCGTCCCGTCCTGCTGCCGTCCGTCCGCGCTTTACGCCTGCGCCAGCGCGGCCGCAATGGCGGCCTGGTCCATCCCCTTGCACCCGATCACCACCAGGTCACCCGTGCGCGGGGCGTCCGTGGCGACGGGCTGGTCGAACTGGTGGCGGAAGCGGCTGCCCACGCCCTGCACCGCCAGGCGCATCGGCTTGCCGCGCACGCAGGCGTAGCCTTTCATGCGCAGGATGTCGTGCTGTTCGGCCAGCGCCTTCAGCCGGTTGATGAAGCCTTCCACGCTGTCCTGTTCGGGGATGGGCAGGACGAAGCTTTCAAAATCATCATGCTCATGCTCGCCGCCTTCCGCATCGTGGTGGGAGGGACGGGCGGCGAGGTCATCTTCCGCCGCTGCGTCAAGGCCGAGCAGGATGGTCGGGTCAACCTGCCCGTCGGTTGCGCGCACGATCTTGACGGCGCGCGGCACCTCGGCGCGGATGGCGGCCTCCACCGCATCGGCCTGCGCGGGGGTGAGCAGGTCCGCCTTGTTCAGCACGATCAGGTCGGCGCACAGGAGCTGGTCCTCATACACCTCGGCCAGCGGGTTGTCGTGATCGAGCGAGGGGTCGGCCGCCTGCTGGCGCGCGACTTCCGCCGGGTCATCGGCAAAGCGGCCATCGGCCACGGCGGGGCCATCCACCACCGTCACCACGCCATCCACCGTCATGCGGGTGCGGATGGTGGGCCAGCCGAACGCCTTGAGCAGCGGCTTGGGCAGCGCCAGCCCCGATGTCTCGATCACGATATGGTCGGGCGGGGTCGCGCGGTCGAGCAGGGCTTCCATGGTGGGCAGGAAGTCATCGGCCACGGTGCAGCACAGGCAGCCATTGGTCAGTTCGACAATATCCTCATCGCCGCAGCCCTCTATGCCGCAGGCGCGCAGCGTGTCGCCATCAATGCCCAGCGTGCCGAATTCGTTCACGACAATGGCGATGCGCCGCCCCCGGGCATTGGCCAGCACATGGCGCAGCAGCGTGGTCTTGCCCGCGCCCAGAAAGCCGGTGATGACGGTAACGGGCACCTTGGCGCGCGCCGTGGCGGAAGTGTTCATGGCGATCAGGCTCCAGAAAAAAGGGAAGCGGGAAAGCGGCCGCGCACCATGCCCGACAGGCTGGCGGGGCGGCGCGAGGGCATGACGGTGCCGCTGCGCGATGCGGCGTAGGCGGTAATGTAGGTCAGCAGGTCCGCGGCCTTCTCCGGGCCAAGGTCCGCCAGCAGCCAGCCCCATTTGCCCGGTGTTGCGACCACGGCGGTACAGCCGCTGTCACACGCGGCAAGGCAGTTGACCTCATGCACCACGACGTCCGGGTTGCCGGCGGCCAGCGTGGCCAGCGCATCATGCAACTGGCGGCCCTGCGGGTTGTCGGACGCAGGCAGGCCACGGCGGCAGGTCACACAGACATGCACATGCACTGGCACATGCACCGATGTGGATTGTGGCGGCTGTTGCGGGGGGGTGGTCATGCTCCATGCCCTTTCGCGGCGTTGCTGCGCGCAGGCAGCGTGCAAGGCGGGGTGCATGTTCAGGCGCGCCACCACGTGCGGGACAGGGCGGCGGCCCATCGCGCGCCGGGCACCCCGCCAGCCATGCGATCAGATTCGGTTCCGGCCCGGCCATGATGTTCATGGCGCGGCCCCGATGGCAGGTCTCCTGACTCGTGGCGGAGGGTGTGACCCTCATTTCCGGCTGCCTTCCCGGCCCCGGCAATACGGGACCAGTGACAGGACCAGCCCATTACGGAGCGGGCCGGAAAACACCACCTACAGTTGCGGGGGCAGTGACGGCCTTGCCCGGGGGCGCACCGTCTTCCCTATTCTCCCGGTGAAGGGAACCATCAGGCGCGGATTTAGACGATTGTCCGCCCCGCTGTCAAAGCGACTCCTCCAGTGGCGTACCGGTGCAGCTGACGCGCCACATGGCATGGCGGGTCAGCACCGTGCGGCTGTGCGGCGCGATGTCGAGGCGCGGGAGCATGGCCGCCGTGCCGCCAAGTGCCGCGATCACGATGGCCCTGATGACCGTCGCATCCGCCAGTGCGGTCAGGTGCCGCGGGGCGGGGGGAAGTTCCGCCAGCCACGCCGCCACGCGCTGCATGAGCATGCTCCGGCTTTCACCCCCCGGCGGGGCGAAATCGGGGTCCGACACCCAGCGTTCCAGATCAGTGGCGGGCATGTCCTTCAGCGCGCGGCCCTGCCATTCCCCCATCGCGGCCGTGCGCAGGGCCGGGGCGGGGTGGAACTGCCCGGTCCTGCCCGCAGGGCACGATTCGGCGGGCCATAGCACTGTGCCCGTTTGTGGCAGGTGGGCGGCAAGGCCCGGCGGCAGGTCAGGGGGTGAGGCATCGGGAAAAACGCCGTGGCGCACGCAGGCGGGGGCGGGCAGGGCGAGGCAGGTCAGGATCTGGGCCATCAGCGTGTGCCCCGCATGTGGGGAAAGGGTGGGTTATGCAATGCGACGATTGACCTTCCGTGCCGATTATTGGAAACATGACGCCAGATCCGGTTGGGCGGGCGTGGCGTGCCACGTCATGGCCCCTGCATACTGCTCCGGGTCGTGCCTGATCCATGGAGTTTTCCAGCATGAGCCAAGATACATCCGTCCTGTCCGCCGGGCGCATTGCCGCGCCGCAGGTTTCCATCCCGGTGCGTGAACTGATGCCGTGGGGTGTGTTCGGTCTGGTTCTGGCTTCGCTGCTGCTCTACTTCGTCGGGGCCGAGCAGGGGGCGACTTCGCTCGTATCCGGCCACTACGTGCATGAATTCGTGCATGACGGCCGCCACCTGCTGGGCTTCCCCTGCCACTGATTGCATGACACTGGCGGGGTAGGGGGTTCACGCCCCACGCCATGCCTTGTGACCGAACGGCATTTCCACCCGGAAATGCCGTTTTTTCGTTCAGGCTACGTTCACCACGGCGCGGCCCCGGACATGACCGGCCAGGATGCGGGGTGCGAGCCCGATGGCGTCCGCCAGTGTCACGTCATGCAGCATGCTTTCCAGCAGTGTCGGGTCGATGTCGCGCTCAAGCCGCGCCCATGCCGCCATCCGCCGGGGGCGGGGGCACATCACGCTGTCGATTCCCTGTAGCCGCACATTGCGCAGGATGAAGGGCGCCACCGTAAGCGGCAGGGCCATGTCCGCCGCCAGCCCGCACGCCGCCACCGTGCCCCCGTACTGGATGGATGCGCACATGCTGGCCAGCGCCGTGCCCCCTACCACGTCAATCCCGCCCGCCCAGCGCACGCGGTCCAGCGGCCTGCCGGTCGGGGCCAGTGCCTCACGCGGCAGGATCTCGCTTGCGCCAAGGCGGGTAAGATAGGCATGAAGCTGCGGGCGGCCCGTAACCGCCACGACCTGAAACCCCAGCCGTACCAGCAGCATGATAGCCATGCCCCCAACCCCGCCCCCTGCGCCGGTCACGATGACCGGGCCGCTGGCGGGGGTCAGGCCGCCTTCCTCCAGGCTCATGACGCACAGCATGGCGGTCAGGCCCGCCGTGCCGATTCCCATCACCTGCCGCGATGACAGCCCGGCAGGCTGCGGCAGGAGCCACCGCCCCGGCATGCGCGCCATCTGCGACAGGCCGCCCCAGTGGTTTTCCCCCAGCCCCCAGCCGGTAGCCATGACCCGGTCCCCCACGCGGTAGAGCGGGTCATCCGATGCGCTGACACGCCCGGCCAGGTCGATGCCCGGAACCATGGGGAACTGCCGCACCACCGGCGCGCCACGGGTAATGGCCAGCGCGTCCTTGTAATTCAGGCTGGAATGATCGACCGCCACCGTCACGTCACCTTCCGGCAGGGCGTCGGGATCGACCTCTTCCAGCCGGGTGGTGAGTGTATCGGCGTCGCGGGTGATCATCAGGGCCTTGAACATGGACATGGACTTTCTTGATTGCTTGTGAACAGGCCGGTAAGGCTGCGCCTTTCATGCAATATTCAGGCACGCCTTCCTATTCACAGCCGCCTGTCTTCTCAGGAACGTGAAAGAAGGGATCTGGAAAACTCCTGATTCCAGAAGGATGTTTTCTTAAGGCCATGTGGCCTGCCACACATGGGCTGGCAAATCAGGACAATTTTAGTGCCTGTTTTGGAATTGTGCAGGGCTGGTGTGATTTTCCCACGCTTCTCCGGGGGCGGGCGGTGTGGTGTGCTGATTATACAGTCACGATTGCACAGGCAGGAGGCATACCGGTGTCCGACGTTAGCGTTTCTCCCTCCCCCGTCCTTTCCTCCATGAATGCGCTGTGGCAGGCCCGCTACGGCACGCCGCCGCCCGCCACCCCCCTGCCGGAAAGCCCGGTGGCACGCAGCCTCATGACGCACCGCTCCGTGCGCCGTTTCAGCCCCACCCCGCTGCCTGATGGCGTGCTGGAAGCCGCCGTGGCCACCGCACAGTCGGCACCCACATCGTGCAACCTGCAGGCGTGGAGCGTGGTGGCCGTGCATGACGCCGCCCGCCGCGCGCGGCTGGCGAAGCTGGCGGGGGACCAGGAATTCATCACGCAGGCGCCGCTGTTCCTTGTCTGGATTGCCGACCTGTCGCGGCTGGAACAGGTGGGGCGGGCGCAGGGCCGCGAACTGCCGGGGCTGGACTGCCTTGATACATTCATGGCCAGCGTGATGGACGCCACGCTGGCGGCGCAGAACGCGGCGGCCGCGTTTGAATCCTACGGGCTGGGCACCGTGTATGTCGGCGCCGTGCGCAACCACCCCGAGGCCTTTGCCACTGAACTGGGCCTGCCGCCGCGCGCGGTGGCCATATCGGGCATGAGTGTGGGCTACCCCGACCGCAAGCACCCCACCGGCATCAGGCCGCGCCTGCCGCAGTCCACCGTCCTGCATACCGAGCGTTATGACCCCGCCGCCGCGAACGACCCCGCCACCATCGCGGCCTATGACCAGCGGCTGCATGCCGCCCGCGTAAGCCAGGGCCTGCCCGCACGCGACTGGACCGCGAGCGTGCTGGCCCGCATGGGCGATGTGGCCGCGCTGCATGGCCGCGAACACCTGCCCCGCAGCCTGCGCAGCCTTGGTTTTGTGCTGGGTCAGGAATGAAAGCAGGGGTCCTGTGCCGCTGGCGGGGTTGACCGGCGGAATGTTCTGGTGAACTTCTGCTGGTGCTGCCCGCGCGTGATGGCGGGCAGGAGCGCGCTCTGAGTATCGCGCCAGCGCCATGATGAAAGAGAAATAACGGCTATGGACAGCGCCACCACCCTTCCCTTCACGCTTTCCCCCAGCACCTCGCCGGTTCCGCCGCAGCGCCGGGCGGAGATTCTGGCCAATCCCGGTTTTGGGCGTGTCTTTACCGATAACATGGTCGTTATCCGTTATGAGGAAGGCAAGGGGTGGCATGATGCCCGCGTGCAGCCCTACGCCCCGCTGTCACTGGACCCGGCGGCGGCGGTGCTGCACTACGCGCAGGAAATTTTCGAGGGGATGAAGGCCTACCGTACGGCAGAGGGGCACATCACCCTGTTCCGCCCGCAGGCCAATGCGGCGCGCTTCCGCAAATCGGCTGAGCGGCTGGCCATGGCGCAGGTGCCCGAGGATCTTTTTGTCGAGGCGGTGCGCCAGCTTGTGCGCATTGACGCCGCATGGGTGCCCGGCAACCCCGATGAGAGCCTGTACATCCGCCCCTACATGATCGCCAGCGAGACGTTCCTTGGCGTGAAGCCCGCCGCGCAGTACCTGTTCATGGTCATTGCTTCCCCCGTGGGGGCCTATTTCGGGGAGGAGGCGGTCAGCGTCTGGGTGTCCGATTTCTGCCGCGCCGCCCCCGGCGGCACAGGTGAGGCCAAGTGCGGCGGCAATTACGCCGCAAGCCTCATGGCCCAGCAGGAAGCCAAGGGGCATGGCTGCGCGCAGGTCCTGTTCCTTGATGCGGTGGAGCGCCGCTGGATCGAGGAAATGGGCGGCATGAACGTGTTTTTCGTGTTCGATGACGGCTCCATCGCCACCCCGCCGCTGACCGGCACGATCCTGCGTGGCATCACGCGCGATTCGCTGCTGACGCTGGCGCGCGGCATGGGCCTGACCGTGCGGGAGGAACGCTACGCCATCGACCAGCTTTATGCCGATGCCGCGTCGGGCCGCCTGAAGGAAGTGTTCGCCTGTGGCACGGCGGCGGTGGTCTCGCCCATCGGGCGTTTCCGCGGGCATCGGGGCGAGGCGGTCATTGGCACGGGCGCGGGCATCGGCCCCGTTACCGAAAAGCTGCGTAACGCCCTGATCGGCATCCAGCGTGGCACCGCGCCCGACCCGCATGGTTGGGTGGAAAGGGTTCTCTGACCCACGACCCGGGCCGGTTTCAGGCCCGCTAATAACCGGGAATGCCGCCTTTGTTGAAAAAAGGCGGCACCCGGCAACTTCAGTCTTTCCATAAACCGTTCCCTGCATACGGTAACGACGAGGTTCGCCGCATGCAGGGAACCATGCGTCATTCCGCCGGTGTCACCGCTTCATCCACCGGCACGTAGAGGCGGTTGCCGCTGCTGCGGAACTCCTCCTTTTTCTGTTCCAGACCGGCTTCACGTTCGGCATTGGCGCGCAGGTCGTGGCTTATGCGCATGGAGCAGAATTTCGGCCCGCACATGGAACAGAAATGCGCATTCTTGTGCGCTTCGCGCGGTAGCGTCTCATCATGGTAGGTACACGCGGTATCCGGGTCGAGTGACAGCCTGAACTGGTCATTCCAGCGGAAATCGAACCGCGCGCGGCTGATCGCGTCATCACGGATGCGCGCCGCCGGGTGCCCCTTGGCCAAGTCGGCCGCATGGGCGGCGATGCGGTAGGTGACAACGCCCACCTTCACGTCATTGCGGTCGGGCAGGCCCAGATGTTCTTTGGGCGTGACGTAACACAGCATGGCCGTGCCGAACCAGCCGATCATGGCCGCACCTATGCCCGATGTGATGTGGTCGTAACCGGGTGCGATATCGGTCGTAAGCGGGCCAAGCGTGTAGAAGGGTGCTTCGCCACATTCACGTAGCTGCTTTTCCACATTGACCTTGATCTTGTGCATGGGCACATGGCCTGGCCCCTCGATCATGACCTGGCAGCCTTTGGCCCATGCGATCTTGGTCAGTTCACCCAGCGTTTCCAGTTCCGCGAACTGGGCGGCGTCATTCGCATCGGCAATGGAGCCGGGGCGCAGGCCATCGCCCAGCGAGAAGGCGACATCATAACGGCGCATGATGTCGCATATCTCCTCGAAATGTTCATACAGGAAGCTCTCGCGGTGGTGGTGCAGGCACCACCCGGCCATGATCGACCCCCCGCGTGAGACGATGCCCGTCACGCGCCGTGCGGTCAGCGGCACGTGGCGCAGGCGCACACCGGCATGGATGGTGAAGTAGTCCACCCCCTGTTCGGCCTGCTCGATCAGCGTGTCACGGAAGATTTCCCATGTCAGGTCTTCCGGCACGCCGCCCACCTTTTCCAGCGCCTGGTACAGCGGCACCGTGCCGATGGGCACCGGGGCGTTGCGCATGATCCAGTCGCGGATATTGTGGATGTTGCGCCCGGTGGACAGGTCCATCACCGTATCCGCGCCCCAGCGGATGGCCCAGACCATCTTTTCCACTTCCTCCGCCACTGATGATGTGACGGCCGAGTTGCCGATATTGGCGTTGACCTTCACCAGGAAGTTGCGCCCGATCACCATCGGCTCAAGTTCGGGGTGGTTGATGTTGGCGGGCAGGATGGCGCGGCCCGCCGCGATTTCGGAGCGCACGAATTCGGGCGTGACGAAGGCGGGAATGTCGGCCCCGAAATCCTCGCCATCGGCGCGGCGTTCCTCCGCCCCGTCGGCCATGGTGGCGCGGCCGAGGTTCTCGCGGTGGGCGGCGTAGATCATTTCCTCGGTAATGATGCCCGCGCGGGCGAATTCATACTGCGTGACCATCTGGCCCGGACGGCCCTCATGCACCGTATGGGGGGCAGGGCAGGGGGGGACAAGGTGTTCGCCCTGCGCGAAGCCGTTGTCTTCGGGGCGGACGGCGCGCGGGGTCACGGCAGGCAGGTCGCGCGCGGCGATCCATGGCGCGCGCACGGGCTCAAGGCCACGGCGCACGTCGATCTTCACGTCCGTATCGGTATAGGGGCCGGAGGTGTCGTACACCCGCACCGGCGGTTCGTTGGCGCTGGGTTCCAGTGCGATTTCACGCAGCGGCACGCGGATATGTGGGTGGCCTTCAGGTGATGACCAGATCTTGACGGACCCCAGGATGGGGCCGGTCGTGACATGGTCGGGAGAGGAAGGCGCAGTGACGGAGGTCATGGCAGTGCTCCTTGTTTTCTCTCCGACAGGGGGTGGGGAGAAAACCGGGGGCCGCGCAGGATTGCGCGCCTGACCTGTCACGCAGGGATGACAGCGACATGCCGATTGTCCGCACCAGTCCCTCCGCCGGTATGAGCCGGATCAGGTTCCCCGGAGCGCACCATGCGCCCGGAAGGGTCCCCGCACGCGCAAACATGTTGCGCCAGCGGTATCTCAGCCCTTTTTCAGGACTCCCCTTGGTCATTTCAGAATCATGAATCCCGCTGTTTTTGTCAATGATCTTGCTAATGGTGGGTCATGGGGCGTGAAAAAGAATTCGTGTGCTGATTTGCCACCGGCCGCGTTGTGATAGACTACGGGTGGAGAACATCTTTTTTCGGGGAAAGCAGGACAGCATGACAGGTAGCGTGATTTCAGACCGGATCGCACAGGGCAGCGGGCGGGTGCCGGCGGATACGGTCATCCGCAACGTCCGCCTGTTCGACCTTGTGACCGGGACGCTCCTGCCAACCGACATCGCCATATGTGGCGACACCATTGTCGGCACGCTGGACAGTTACGAAGGCGTCAACGTGATCGAGGGGTATGGCCGCATCGCGGTGCCGGGCTTCATCGACACGCACCTGCATGTCGAATCCTCGCTCATCACGCCGTTCGAATTCGACCGCTGCGTGCTGCCCCATGGCGTGACCACCGCCATCTGCGACCCGCATGAAATGGCGAATGTCCTTGGCCTGCCCGCGCTGGACTACTTTACGGCGGCGGCGCAGCGCACGGTCATGGACCTGCGCGTCAACCTGGCAAGCTGCGTGCCGTCCACCGCGCTGGAAACATCGGGTGCCACGCTGGGGGCGAAGGACCTGCTGGCCTACCGCGACCACCCCAAGGTCATTGGCCTGGCCGAGTTCATGAACATTCCCGGCGTGCTGAACTGTGACCCGGTCTGCATGGAAAAGCTGGAAGCCTTTGCCGGTAGCCATATCGACGGCCATGCCCCGCTGCTGCGCGGGCGCAAGCTCAATGGCTACCTGTCCGCCGGGATCACCACCGACCACGAGGCCACGGCAGCGGACGAGGCGCTGGAAAAGGTGCGCAAGGGCATGATGGTCCTGATCCGTGAAGGATCGGTTTGCAAGGACCTGCGTGCACTGGCGCCGCTGCTTACGCCGGTTACGTCCCCGTTCTTCGCGTTCTGCACCGATGACCGCAACCCGCTGGAAATCGCGCATGAAGGGCATCTGGATTACCTGATCCGCCTTGCCATCTCGCTGGGGGTCGAGCCGCTGGCCGCCTATCGCAGCGCCACGCTCAGCGCCGCGAATGCCTTCGGCCTGCGTGACCGGGGCCTGATCGCGCCGGGACGGCGGGCGGATATCGTCCTGCTTGATGACCTGCGTGAATGTCGCGTGTCGGATGTGATCAGCGCCGGGCGGCTGGTCAATGACGCGCTGTTTGCTGCGCGCGAGATCATTCCCCCCGTCGGCATCGACAGCATCAACCTGCCCGCGCCGGTTACGCCGCAGGACATGGCCATTACGGGCAGCGGCACGCAGCGCCCCGTCATCGGGCTGGTGCCGGGCCAGATCATCACCCCGTTCCTGCATGCCGACCTGCCGGTGCGTGACGGCGTGGTCCAGCCGGACCCGGCACAGGACATCGCGCGCATCTGCGTGGTGGCGCGCCATGGGCATAACGACAATATCGGCCGTGGCTTCGTGAAGGGGTTCGGCCTGTCCGGCGGTGCGCTGGCATCCTCCGTCGGGCATGACAGCCATAATATATGTGTGGTTGGCATGGATGACGCGGACATGGCCACCGCCGTCAACCACCTGGAAAAGACCGGCGGCGGGTTCGTGGTGGTGCGTGATGGCAAGGTGGTGGCCGACATGCCGCTGCCGGTGGCGGGGCTGATGAGCGATGCCCCGTTCGAGACCGTGCGCGACCAGCTTGAGGTGCTGCGCGCCGCCGCCCGCGCGCTGGGCTGCACGCTGGATGAACCGTTCCTGCAGCTTGCCTTCCTGCCGCTGCCGGTTATCCCGCACCTCAAGATCACGGATTTCGGCATGGTGGATGTCAACCGGATGGAACTGGTCTGACACAGCGGGGCGGGCAGGCCATGACCACAGCCGACGCCCCCGCGCGTGAGGCCATGGCCACGCTGCGCGCCTATCGGGCGGACTGGGTGCATTTCACGCGCTGGTGCGCCGATCAGGCGGTCGCCCCCATCCCCGCCGGACCGGATGTAGTGGCGACCTATCTGCGCAGCCTGACGGAATTCGCCCCCGCCACCATCCGCCGCCGCCTTGCCGCCATTGGCAAGATGC
Organism: Komagataeibacter melaceti; assembly: GCF_003403295.1. Classification (GTDB taxonomy): domain Bacteria; phylum Pseudomonadota; class Alphaproteobacteria; order Acetobacterales; family Acetobacteraceae; genus Komagataeibacter; species Komagataeibacter melaceti. The sequence continues at coordinate 56,822 of NZ_QUWV01000065.1, forward strand.
ACCGCTTCAACGATGTGCCATGGAATGTGCGGGACACGCGCATCCGCACGGCACTCGCCGCCATGGTGGAACAGGCCCGCAGCCCCGCGCCCCCGCCCGGCGTGGTCACGCCCGACATGCTGCGCGCCATGGTCGCGCGGTGTGAGGACGGGGCCCGTGGCCTGCGTGACCGCTGCCTGCTGCTGTTCGGCTTTGCCGGTGCGCTGCGCCGTTCGGAACTGGTGGCCCTGCAGGTTGAGGATGTGCATGTCGAATCGGCGGCCGTGGAGCTGGACGTGCGTGACAGCAGTGGCGTCCAGCGCGTCATCCTGCCCCTGCCGCAGGAACGGGCGCTGTGCCCGGCGGCCGCGTTTGCCGCCTGGCAGCAGGTGGCGCACCGGCTGACGGGGCCGCTGTTCCGTGGCATTTCGCGCGGTGAGCGCGTGGGCGGTCGTGCGCTCACCCCCTATGCCGTGACCCGTATCCTCCAGCGTCGCGCGCTTATGGCCGAAGTGCCACCGGACAGCGCGGCGCGTCTCAGCGCCCATGCCCTGCGTTCGGGCTATATAATGGATGCATTGCGGCGCGGGGTGGATATGGATGAGCTGTGCCGCCACACCCGTTACCGTGACCCACGCGCCCTGCGCCCCTATGAACGCCAGCTTGCCGATGAGTGAGAACCTGCGCCTTCCCTGGGCCGACTTGTTTCCTACCCCCGTGGGGGAGGAGGACGCGCCTGCACCCCCCACCCGCAGCGCGCCGGGGCGGCGGGGGCGGCGGCCGCTTTCCGCTTGGCCCAGCCCGTCCGAACCCCCGCCATGGCAGTCATGGCGGCTGCTCGTTTACGGACCGGATGCGGCGATGGATGGTTTCGTAGTACAGGCAGCGGGACCGGGGTTGATCCCCTGGCCGTTCGATGCCGAGCGGGTGGAGGAAGATGTCTTTGCCCTCGCCATCGGTCCCCACGGTCCCGCGCGCGGGCGGCGCGGCCTGTCGGTGGAAGGCTGCCGCATCCTTGCCCGCCAGTTCCGTGCGGCGGCGGAAGTGCGCCATGCCCGCCTGACCATGCGGGGCACCGATTCCTGCCCGCTCGATTTTCACCGTCTGGTGCCCGTGCCCGAGCGGATCATCGCGCTTGGCGCCACGCATCCCGATGCGCGGGCCTGGCTGCGGGCGAACTGGGGGCTGGTCGAATCCCCCGTTCAGGTCCGTATCCTGCCGGGCCTGAAGGCCGGTCGCCGCCTGCCACGGGGGCACAGGGCCATCGTTTACGGCTTTTTCACCCGCAATGGCGCACCTGATCCCGTGATCCGCCGGCTGGAGGAACATTACCCCACGCTGGTTTTCCGCCTGACCGAACGCTCTTTGGCATGACCGGGCAACTCGCGCTTTTCGATGGCGTTCTGCCGGATGGTGAACCGGTCATCGTGCTTGATGCCTATCAGGGCGGGCTGTCGCACCTGCTGCAACTGGCGCATGGACACCAGATTGACCTGGCGCGGCTGGATATTGTTGCGCTGATCGAACAGCTTGCACAGGCCGCGCGGGAGCGGGCGTCCCTCCCGCTTGGCCTGAAGGCGCAGTGGGCGGTCATGGCGTCCGGCCTGCTGCTGCTGCGTTCGCGCCTGCTGCTGCCCGTGGATGATCCGCGCCAGCAGCATGCGGCACAGGAAGCGGCGGACCTGCGCACACGTCTGCTGGCGGCGGAAAGTGCGTCGCGCCTGGCAGGGTGGCTTGCCGCGCGTGAGCAGCTCGGGCGCGATGTGTATGCCTTTGGTGGTGCGGCGACGGTCGATGATGATGAAGCCGCGCAGTGGGAAGTGGACCGCATCGAATTCCTGTGGGGCTGTCTGGCGGTCTTTGATGGCAACTGGGGCATCATGCCGGTGGAGGCGCCGTTCTACGCGCCCGTGCAACTGGACCTGTTCTCGGTCGAGGATGCCCGCCAGCGTGTCCGCTCCTGTCTGGTGCGTGAGCGCGGGCGGGTGCCGCTGGTGCGTATGCTGCCCGACAGCGTGCGTGGGCGGGGCGATGGCCACCTGTCGTCAGGGCAGCGGCGTTCGGCATGGAGCAGTACGTTCGTGGCCTGTCTGGAAATGGTGAAGCAGGGCGAGGCCCGTGCCTACCAGAATGCGCCCGAAAGCCTGCCGGAGTTCAGCGGCGTGCCCGATGGTACCGTGGTGGACGGGACCGACTGAAAACAGGGGTGGCAGGGGCCGTGGATTCCCCCCGATTGCATTCCCGCACAGCCATTTCATATCTGTATGGCAACATAATTATACACTTGGGATATGGTGGGAAACGGTCTCGGATTTTTTTACCTGTTTTTTTTAACACTTTGCTTGACTAGGATTTTTTTTCGATCAAGCTGGACGAAACTTTTTTTAGTGACCTGCCGGACAGTAGGAAAAAACAGGTGTTCCGCAGGCTGTTTTCATCTCGGTCGCATGATCCGCGCGGCTGGCTGTTCACTTCAGTCGTTTCGCACAAAATCGGGGTTGATTTCGAGGTGTTAATAATGTTTATGGATAAAACGTGATGAATGAGGGGCTTGGTCTGTCATGGCGGTGTCAATTCGGTGCATACGCACCAGAATATGCACGGCCGGAGAGTACTGCTGTCGTGTTTTCCTGTTCCGCCAGGGGAAGCGATGGTCGTGCCGTGGCACCAGGCCGGGGAGAAAAAGGCGGATCGCAACAGTCGTTTCGTAGCAACTGGTCATACTCCCAAAGTAAACTTTAGTGAAATCAGAACATCCAGAATAATTTTGTAATAATCCTTCCTAAAAACTATGCCGTTCTGAGTGAGGTATGGGTATGACGTATGCGGAACAGAGTGACAATACACTACAAAAGGTGATAATTTTCGCCATTGTCCTTGTGTTCGAAGCGGCACTGGTAGTGGCACTCCTGTATGGCCTTCACTCACCGCCGGATGCGCCCAAGGAACCGGCGCGCCCACCGGTGCAGGTGAGGATGATAAAGGAACCACC
>NZ_QUWV01000006.1 GCF_003403295.1 Komagataeibacter melaceti
CCGGCAGCCCGGAAGATGTCCCCCAGTGCGAGCGAGGCGGACATGACCGCCCCTGCTCCGGGATCAGCCGTCGGGCCTTGCCTGCGCCGTCGTCAGCATGCCCAGCCTGTCGAGCGGACTGATAACGGCCCGCACGGTCCGTGTCGCAACCTTTGTATAAAGGGCCGTGGTCTCCAGGCGGGAATGACCCAGCAGGACCTGGATCACGCGGACATCGACACCATCCTCAAGCAGGTGCGTGGCAAAGCTATGCCGCAGGGTATGAGGCCCCACACGTCTGGTGATCGCAGCAGCCCGCGCGGCATCGACAACCACACGATGGAGCTGCCGTGTGCTGATGGGCCTCATGGTGTCCTGCCCGGGAAAAAGCCAGCCACCGGAATGCATCACGCCCTGCTGGCGTCCGGCCTTCCACCACTCCCGCAGCAGGGGCAGAAGGTCTGCCGGAAGCATGGCGTTGCGATATCGTCCCCCTTTGCCCCGTTCGACCCTGAGCAGCATGCGCTCGCTGTCGATATCGCTGATCTTGAGAGCGGCGACCTCGGCCACCCGCAGGCCTGCCCCATAGGCGACCGACAGGGCGGCCTGATGCTTGAGGCATACGGTCGCGTTGAGCAACCGGGCAACTTCATCGCGGCTCAGCACGACGGGCAGGTTGCGGGGCTGCGCTACCCGGACCAACTTGCGTGCAAGGTCGGGGCGGTCGAGCGTCTGGGTGAAGAAAAACCGCAGCGCCGACACGATGGCGTTCATGGTCGGTGTCGGCATGCCAGCCGCGTTCTGCGCAATCTGAAACTGGCGCACATCCTCGACTGTTGCCGTGTGGGGTGAGCGGCCTAGAAACGTGGCGAAACGGCCGACATCGCGAAGGTAATTGCGCTGCGTCTCCCGGGAGAACCGCCGCACCGCCATGTCATCAAGCAGGCGCTGGCGAAGGGGACTGATTGCAGCAATGCACAGGGACTCTGTCATCATCCGGCTCCTTCTGGTGGGAAGAAGCCAGAGTGCTTGGCCCGATCAGGACAGTTCCAAATAAAACAGATCGCTCACGCCGTGGTGACAGACCTCCACATCGCACCAATCCCGCGCAGCGGGTTCGTTC
>NZ_QUWV01000066.1 GCF_003403295.1 Komagataeibacter melaceti
CCCAACCCGGTGCAGGGTGGTGCGCCCGATGGTGGGGGTTCGCCCGATGGGGATATTACCAGCGCGCTCAGTGCGACCGAGCAGAAGGCGATCGGCAATTCCGTGCGCCGCTGCTACACGGAAGATACGGCCGCGCGTAATTATGCCCAGTTCGTGGCGCATCTGGTCGTGACGGTGGATGGCACCGGCACGGCACGACTGGTGGATTTTGCACCGCAGACACAAGCACAGGTGGACTCCGACCCCTCCTACCGTGCGCTGGCGGAACGCGCGCGTGACGCGGTGCTCAGCCCGACCTGCGCCAAGCTGCCCATTCCGCAGAACCTGCTGGGCCAGACCAGGCAACTGAAATTCGTATTCCGTCCCTGAGAATTGAAGCGGGATGAAGGCGAGGAGAAGAAAATGACGTCAAGCGTAAAGCCACTGATCCCCGATGATGACGCCGCGCGGCTTGCGGCGGCGTTTGGCCGGCGTGGTTTCATGGCCGGGGGCGTGGCTGGCGGCCTAGCGGCCACACCGCTGTTCGCCCCGGGCCATGCGCATGCCCAGGCCGCGGCCCCCGGCGCGGAGGAGATCACGGTCGATCAGGCCCGGACCGCGCCCATTCCCATCGTCCTGCCCTCGCTGGGCACGGGTGTCGCCCAGCAGATCACGGACGTCATTTCCGCCGATCTGGGCAATAGCGGCCTGTTCCGCCCCATCAGCGCCACCATGCCGCAGGGCACCCCCGATTTCCCGACCTTCAAGGCCATGGGCGCGCGCGCGGTCATGACCGGCCGGGTCATGGATCAGGGCAGTTCCCTGCGCGTGGAATTCCGCCTGTGGGACGTGCCGACCGGCACCCAGATACAGGGCACGGCCTATACCGCCGCCGCGCAGGACTGGCGCCGTATCGCGCATATCATTGCCGATGTGATCTATGGCCGCCTGCTGGGTGAGCAGGGATATTTCAACTCCCGCATCGCCTATATCGCCCGTTCCGGCCCGCGTTCGCACCAGGTCACGCGGCTTGCCATCATGGATCAGGACGGGGCGGACAGCCGCTACCTGACCAATGGGCAGTGGCTGACTCTGATGCCGCGTTTCAACCCGTCCAACAGTGAACTGGCATTCCTGTCCTACGCCAATTACCGGCCGCGTGTTTACCTGTTCAACCTCAGCACGGGCCAGCAGCGCATCCTGGGTGATTTCTCGGGCATTTCCTTCGCGCCGCGCTTCTCGCCTGACGGGAGTTCGGTGGTGCTGTCGGTCACCCGTGGGGGTGGGTCCGATATTTACGTGGTCGATCTGGCCACCATGGCGCGGCGCCAGCTGACGGCTTCGGGTGCGATTGACACCAGCCCGTCCTTCAGCCCCGACGGGTCGCAGATCGTCTTCAACTCGGACCGTGGCGGTGCGCCGCAGCTCTATATCATGAGTGCCTCGGGCGGGGATGCGAAGCGGATTTCCTACGGGCACGGCAACTATGGCTCCCCCGTCTGGTCGCCGCGCGGGGACCTGATCGCGTTCGCGCGTATTGCCAATGGCAGCTTCTCGCTGGGTGTCATGGCGCCTGACGGCACGGGTGAGCGTATCCTGACGGAAGGCTTTACCGTGGAAAGCCCGTCCTTCTGCCCCAATGGACGTGTCCTGGCCTTCTGCCGGCAGAGTTCGGGAGGCAGTAATGGTGCCGGATTTGCAACAGGTATCAGCACAATCGACATCACCGGCTTCCACGAGCGCGCCCTGCCGGCGGGCAGCGCGTCGGACCCGGCGTGGTCGCCGCTGAATAAGTAAATTATTTCAATATATTGGACGGATACTGTTTCGGCACCTAACTGGTTATCAAATAGCCGGTATGTGTTTGTCCAACATTGACGGAAACCGGATTTAAAAGCTAATCTGACAACGGTTTCCAGCGATCGCGAGTCTCTGTTTTTACAGCTGTTAGGCAGGACGTAACGAGACTCGGGGCCGTTCCATATTTAAATCCGGAAATTCAACAACTGGTTTCAACGCAAGAAACCGATCCAGGATCAAAAGTAATGAAACTGAAGCTTTTTGGCGCGGTTGGCATGGCCCTCCTTCTGGCGGCCTGTTCCGATCATGCGAACAAGAATGTGAACACGGGCGCCGCCACGCAGCAGGTTGGTCCTGCGCCGGGCAGCGAAGCTGACCTGGTGGCGACGGCTGGGGACCGTGTCCTGTTCGCGTTCGACAAGAGCGGCCTGTCCGACGACGCGAAGGCGACGCTGGACAAGCAGGCGGCCTGGCTGGCCAAGTACCCGCAGGTGCATGTGCAGATCGCCGGTAACTGCGATGATCGCGGCACCGAGGAATACAACATCGCACTGGGTGAGCGCCGCGCCAACGCCGCGCACGACTACCTGGTGGCCAAGGGTGTTGATGCCTCGCGCCTGACGACCATCTCCTACGGCAAGGACCGCCCCACGGCCCCTGGCGATGATGAATCGGCATGGTCCCAGAACCGTAACGCCATCACGGCGGTGCAGTAAGCTTCTGGCCACGTCCTCCATGGCGTGACTGTGAGTGTATGAAACCGGTCGGGCGCTTATCGCCCGGCCGGTTTTGTTTTAGGTATGCCTGCGTAGTTTGCAGAAGGGTCTGGTCCATGCGGTCTGTGTTGTCATGTTTCCTTTCGGTTGCGTCCTCTCCCCGCCGGTGGGGCAGGGTGGCCATGCTGGCGGGTGGGGTATCGCTGGCCTGCCTCGGCGGTGCGCATGCCGATGATGACAGCGGCAACCTGACGCTGCAGTTGCTGGACCGGGTCAACACGCTTGAACAGCAGGTGCGTGACATGCGTGGTGAGATCGACCAGCTCAACAATCAGGTCCAGCAGCAGACCGCGACCATGAGCAAACAGATTGATGACATGAACTTCGCCATGCAGCATGGCCACGGGGCGGCTCCGGCCGCAGCAGCCGCCACGGCCAGCGCAGCACCTGCGGCGGCGGCCAAGGGGGCTGCGGCCCCGGCGGCGACGAAACGCTCGGCTGATGATCTGCTGAAGGCCGGGAACGACGCGCTGCTGCAGCATGACTACACGACCGCGCAGGCCAGTGCCCAGCAGGTGCTCTCCGGCCCCAAGGGGCCGAAACAGGTTGATGCGCAGTACCTGCTGGCCCAGTCCCTTGCAGGGCAGAAGCAGTATCGCCAGTCCGCCCTTGCTTATTATGACGCCTATAACCGCGCGCCCCATGGCGCGCATGCGCCCAGCGCGCTGCTTGGTGTTGCGGCCACCCTGCTGGCGCTGAATGACCGGACATCCGCCTGTCAGGCGCTGGACAAGCTCTCCAGTGAGTTTCCCACTCCCGCCGACCGCATCAAATCCGCCGAGCAGGTCTATCGCAAGCGCGCCAAGTGTAGCTGAGGCCCGGATTGCCGCGCGTGAGCGGGAGCAATCCGGTCAGCCTGCCTGATTTCGCCACCATCATGGCGCGGCTGGGCCCATGGCCGGGGCCGGGCCTGCCGGTGGCCATTGCGGTATCGGGTGGCGCGGACAGCATGGCGCTGGCCTGTCTTGCCCGGCAGTGGCGGCAGGATGTGGTGGCTCTGGTGGTCGATCATGGGCTGCGGGCTGAATCCCGGCGCGAGGCTGAGGAAACGCTCACCCGCCTCGCGGCGCTGGGCGTACCGGGCCGCCTTCTGACCCTTGAGGGGCTGGAGCGTGGGCCGCGCATGGCGGAACGTGCCCGGCGCATGCGCTATCAGGCCCTGTTCGCCGCATGTCGGGATATTGGCGCGCTTGACCTGCTGGTGGCCCACCATGCAGGCGATCAGGCAGAAACAGTCATGATGCGCAGCCGTGCGGCCAGCGGTGATGACGGACTGGCCGCCATGGCGCTGGTCACGCCGGTTGCCGATGTCCGTATCGTCCGGCCCCTGCTGGCATTTTCCAAGGCCTCCCTTTACGCCACGGTGCGCGCGGCAGGCATTGCATGGGTGGAAGATCCGTCCAATGCTGACCTGCGCACCGAACGCGCCCGCGCGCGCCAGGCGCTGGCGTGCGATGGGGAACTTGATGCCCGCCTGCGGGCCGGGGCCATGCAGGCCGGTACCGCGCGCATGGCGCAGGACCATGATGATACCCGCTGGCTGGCCGCCCATGCCCGCTATCATGCCGGGGGCTGGGTCGTGCTGCCTGCCGGTCCCGTGCCGCCACGGGTGCTTGCGGCATTGATCCGGGTGATCGGCGGGCGTGACTATCCCCCGCGCCGTGATAGTGTGGCGGCATTGGCCCATGGTTCGAAGGCCGCGACGCTGGCGGGTGCGCGGATCATGCCATGGCGTGACGGGCAGTGGCTCGTGGCGCGGGAGGAAGCGGCCGTCGCCCCACCCATGCCCGCCCGTTCCGGCGCGGTGTGGGACCGCCGCTTCGTGCTGCATGCACGCGGCCTGCCGCCACGGTGGCGTATCGGGGCGGCAGGGCCGGTGGCGGCATGGTGGCCCGCCGGGCGGGGCCGGTCGGTCTGGCCTGCCTGCGTGCTGCGCACATTACCGGCGTTATGGTCTGGAAACGAGGTCATGTCCGTACCACATATGGGCCTGTACCGTCATGACGCGGCGGGGGATGCGGTGTTCATGAACCAGCCGCCCCATCCGGTGCTGTCCGGTGCGCTGTTTGGTGGTGACGGCGGCCAGCAGCAGGTCAGGCTTTAATAAAAGGTAATGGATTGGGGGTGTGAATATCCCTTGATCGTCCTATGTATGATAAACGTAGTGAACGTGGCGTCTGTTCGTCTGCCCGCTGTCGGGTGATGCGAAGGGGCCAGCGGATGGAACAGTAGGCAAGATGAACAATTTCGGCCGGAACCTGGCCCTGTGGGTTATCATCATCGTCCTGTTGCTGCTGCTGTTTAACGTTTTCCAGCCGGGAAGCGTGCAGCACGCATCGCAGCAACTGGCATATTCCGATTTCATCGGGGACGTGAACAGCGGGCATGTCCGGTCGGTTGTGGTGCAGGATCATAACATTACCGGCACGCTGACGGATGGCACCTCGTTCGACACCTATGCCCCGCAGGATCCGACCCTGATCCCGCGCCTGACGGAAAAGGGGGTGGAGGTCGCGGCCAAGCCGCTGGAAAGCGACACCAACCCGATCCTGCGCTACCTGATCAATTACGCGCCGCTGCTGCTGATGGTGGGTGCATGGATCTTCATCATGCGCCAGATGCAGTCCGGCGGTGGCCGGGCCATGGGCTTTGGCAAGTCGCGTGCCCGCATGCTGACCGAAAAGCAGGGCCGCGTGACGTTTGACGACGTGGCCGGCATTGATGAAGCCAAGGGCGAATTGCAGGAAATCGTGGACTTCCTGCGTGACCCGCAGAAGTTCACCCGCCTTGGCGGCAAGATCCCCAAGGGCGTGCTGCTGGTCGGCCCCCCCGGCACGGGTAAGACCCTGCTGGCGCGTGCCATCGCGGGGGAGGCGAACGTACCGTTCTTCACCATCTCCGGTTCCGACTTTGTGGAAATGTTCGTGGGTGTCGGTGCGTCGCGTGTCCGTGACATGTTCGAACAGGGCAAGAAGGCCGCACCCTGCATCATCTTCATTGACGAAATCGACGCGGTCGGCCGTCATCGTGGCGCGGGCCTGGGCGGTGGCAATGACGAGCGTGAGCAGACCCTGAACCAGATGCTGGTCGAGATGGACGGTTTTGACAGCAATGAGGGCGTGATCCTGATTGCCGCGACCAACCGCCCCGACGTGCTGGACCCCGCCCTGCTGCGCCCCGGCCGTTTCGACCGTCAGGTGGTCGTGCCCAACCCCGATGTGGCGGGCCGTGAAAAGATCCTGCGTGTGCATATGCGCAAGGTGCCGCTGGCGTCCGATGTGGACCCCAAGGTCATTGCCCGTGGCACGCCCGGCTTCTCGGGTGCGGATCTGGCCAACCTTGTCAATGAGGCCGCGCTGATGGCCGCCCGCCTTGGCAAGCGCACCGTCGCGATGCTGGAGTTCGAGAACGCCAAGGACAAGGTGATGATGGGGGCCGAGCGGCGTTCCCTCGTCATGACCGAGGACGAGAAGAAAATGACCGCCTACCATGAAGGTGGTCACGCTCTGGTCGGTATCCTCACGCCCGGTTCCGACCCCGTGCACAAGGCAACCATCATACCGCGCGGCCGTGCGCTGGGCATGGTGATGAGCCTGCCGGAGAAGGATCGTTATTCGGAAAGCCGTTCGTGGTGCATTGGCAAGCTGACGCTGGCCATGGGTGGCCGCGCGGCGGAGGAAATCATCTTTGGCCCCGACAACGTCTCGACCGGCGCATCGGGCGATATCAAAATGGCGACCGACGTTGCGCGCCGCATGGTGACCGAATGGGGCATGAGCGAAAAGCTCGGCATGGTGGCCTATGGCGGGAACGGGCAGGAAGTGTTCCTTGGCCACAGTGTCACGCAGAACAAGAACGTGTCCGAGGAAACCGCCCGCGAGATTGATAACGAGGTCCGCAAGTTGATTGATGCGGCGTATGACCGGGCGCGCACCCTGCTGCTGGATCATATCGACCAGTTGCATCGCCTGGGCTCGGCGCTGCTGGAATACGAAACCCTGACGGGCGAGGAAATCCGTCAGGTCCTGCGTGGCGAGAAGATCGAGCGTGTGGTGGTGGATGACCCGATGCCGGAAAACCGGCGTCCGTCCGTGCCGCCTTCGGCACCTTCCGCGCCGGTGGCACCGCTTCCCTCGCCCGAAGGGGGGAATGTCGCCCCGGCTGGCTAGTCCTTGCTGCCGGGAATGGGAAAACATGGCGGGGTGGCTTTCAGGCTGCCCCGCCATGTCTGTATCTGGGGCATGGGAAAAACGGTACGGATGAAGAATGGATAACCGGCTGATTGAGCCCCTCGGCCTGCTGCACGGGGCCGCGGCGCGGCAGGCTGTCGCGACGGGGGCCGCGCTGTGGCTGGCCGGTGGGCCTTATGCCTTCGCGCTGGCCAGACTGTTTGGCGGGGATGAGCGTGGCCGGATCGTGCCGGTTACGGCCATTCCGCCCCAATGGCATGATGTGGCGCAGCGGGTCAGCGCGCCCGTGCCGGATGCGGGCCTGCCACCTGATGCGCAGGTCATGGGTATCATCAATGTCACGCCGGACAGCTTCAGCGATGGCGGGCGGCATTATGACGTGCAGGCCGCGCTTGATTCCATACAGGCGATGCATGCGGCCGGGTGCCGGCTGGTGGATATTGGCGGTGAAAGCACCCGCCCCGGCGCGCCCGCCGTCTCGGCCGGGGAGGAATGGCGGCGCATCGGGCCGGTTATCCGTGCCATGCGCGCCTGCACCACGCTGGATGACATGCGGATTTCCGTTGATACCCGGCAAGCGATGGTCATGGACCACGCATTGATGGCCGGGGCCGATCTCATCAACGATGTCTCTGCCCTGACATATGACCCCCATGCGCGCGCGGTCGTGGCGCGGCATGGCTGCCCGGTCGTGCTCATGCACATGCGCGGCACCCCGGCGACCATGGGCCAGCATGCGGTTTATGAGGACGTTGCGGTGGACGTAACGCGCGAACTGGGCCAGCGCGTGGCGGAAGCCGTGGCGGCGGGCATCGCGCCCGCGCGCATACTGGTTGACCCGGGCATAGGCTTTGCCAAGACCATGGCGGGCAATCTGGAGCTGCTGGCGCGCCTGCCGCTGCTGGCCAACCTTGGCTGCCGGGTGCTGCTGGGCGTTTCACGCAAGCGGATGATTGGTGAAATCTGCCATGAACCCGATGCCTCGCGCCGTGATCCGGGCACCATCGCGGCCAGCCTGCCAGGAATGGTTTTTTCTGGAACCGTATTACGGGTTCACAACGTTCCTGCCATGATACAGGCGCTGCGTGTCCGCCAGGGACTGGATCGGGCATGACAGGTAAGGTAGGTCGTGTAAGACGAGAACGCATCCGGAGACCCCCCAGTAATGGTAAAAAAAAGAAAGCTGTTCGGCACTGATGGAATCCGGGGGACCGCCAACCGTTTTCCCATGACTGTCGAAGTGGCGCAGAAGCTGGGGCAGGCCGCCGGGCTGCATTTCAGGCAGGGCGCGCGCCGCCATAGCGTGCTGCTGGGCAAGGATACGCGGCTGTCGGGCTACATGATCGAATGTGCGCTTGTGTCCGGCTTCCTGTCCGCCGGGATGGATGTGACGCTGGTGGGGCCGATGCCCACGCCCGCCATCGCCATGCTGACCCGCTCGCTGCGGGCGGATCTGGGGGTAATGATCTCGGCCTCCCACAACCCGTATGGTGATAACGGCATCAAGCTGTTCGGTCCCGACGGGTTCAAGCTTTCGGATGAGACGGAAGCCGGGATCGAGGCGGCCATGAATTCGGACCTGACCGACCTGCTGGCCGCACCCGACCATATTGGCCGTGCCTCCCGTCTGAACGATGCGGCGGGCCGGTATGTGGAAAGCGCCAAATCATCTTTCCCCCGTGGCCTGCGGCTGGACGGGCTGCGCATCGTCATCGACTGCGCCAACGGGGCGGCCTACCGCGTTGCCCCCACCGCGCTGTGGGAGCTTGGGGCGGAAGTGGTGCGCATTGGCTGCGACCCCAATGGCGTCAACATCAACGAAGGCTGTGGTTCCACCCGGCCGGAGGCCCTGTGCGCGGCGGTGCTGCACCACCGGGCCGATATCGGCATTGCCCTGGATGGGGATGCCGACCGGGTGCTGATTTCCGATGAAAAGGGCCGTCTGGTCGATGGTGACCAGATCCTCGCCCTTATTTCCAAATCATGGGCGCGGCAGGGGCGGCTTTCGGGGCGGCATATCGTGGCTACGGTCATGTCGAATATGGGGCTGGAGCGGTACCTGGAATCACAGGGGCTGGAACTGGTGCGTACGGCTGTGGGCGACCGCTACGTGGTTGAGAAGATGCGTGAACTCGGTGCGAATATCGGGGGGGAACAGTCGGGGCATATGGTGCTGTCCGATTTCGCCACCACGGGGGATGGCCTGATCGCGGCCCTGCAGGTCCTGGCTGAAGTGGTGGAGACAGGACGCCCCGCCAGCGAGGTCTGCACCCTGTTCCAGCCATATCCACAATTATTGCGCAATATCCGTTTCGCGGGGAAAAGCCCGCTGCATGACCCGCAGGTGCAGGACGCCCGCCGCGCGGTCGAGGCGCGGCTGGGCGCGCGCGGTCGCCTGCTGCTGCGTGAGAGTGGCACCGAGCCGCTGGTCCGCGTCATGGCGGAGGCCGAGGATGAAGCGGTGGTAAAGGAAGTGGTCGAGACCATGTGCGAGTCCATCAACGCAATTCAGATGGCGGACTGAGCCATGCGCGGGCGTATTCTTATCATGGCCGGCAGCGACAGCGGTGGCGGCGCGGGTATTCAGGCGGATATCAAGACCGTCACCATGCTGGGCGGCTTCGCCATGACGGCGGTCACGGCACTTACGGCGCAGAATACCCTGGGCGTGCTGGATGTCATGCCGGTCCCGCCAGCCTTTGTGGTGACGCAGATGCGCTGCGTGATGGATGACCTGGGGGTGGATGCCTTCAAGAGCGGTATGCTGGACCAGCCGGAGGTGATCGAGGCGATAGCCGGTGTGCTGCGCACCGTGCCCGATATTCCCTATGTGCTGGACCCGGTCATGGTGGCGAAAGGGGGGGCGGCACTGCTGCATGACAGCGCGCTGGCCACGCTGCGCACGAATTTGTTACCACTTGCGTCCGTCCTCACCCCAAATTTACCGGAAGCCGAAGCCCTTCTCGGGCGTTCAATCTCCAGGCGTGACGATATGCGCGCAGCGGCGCTTGATCTTCTGGCGCTCGGGCCACGTGCGGTGCTGCTCAAGGGTGGCCACATGGTGGGGGATGAACTGGTGGACGTGCTCGTGACGCGGGACGGGGAAACGGAGGAATTCGTGACCCGCCGCATCCATAGCCGGCATACGCATGGGACCGGCTGCACGCTGGCCAGTGCGATCGCCACCGGGCTGGGGCAGGGGATGGGACTGCGCGATGCGGTCATGCGCGGGCGGGCCTATGTGCAGGCGGCCATTGCGGCAGCCCCCGGTTATGGCGCGGGCGCGGGACCACTTGACCATGGTGTCGATGCCGGCCGGTGGAATAGTTAATTATCCCCTAAAAGCTCCGGGATTTCGGATGCATAAAATTCATGAGCCAACCGTAATATATGGTCAACTTTAGGTTGTTCATTGTTACCAATACACCTATAGGTAGATGAAGTGTAAATATCTACTGGATGGTCGTTATGCGGATTTTGCTAGTTGAGCCTAATGCCCGAAAAGCCCAGGAGACCACCCGGCATATGGAAAGGGCCGGGTTCACAGTAGATCATGTCGATACGGGACATGATGCGGTGGGAATGTTAAAATCCTATAACTATGACCTGGCTGTCATGGACATATGCCTGCCGGACATGGATGGCTATGAGGTCATCCGTACCAGCCGGGTGGCGCGGCTGCCCACGCCGGTCCTGATCCTGTCGGACGAAAATGCCCCCACGGCCAAGGTGAAGGCATTTTCGACCGGGGCGGATGACTATGTGACCCGGCCCTATGAATCCATGGAACTGACCGCGCGGATGCAGGCGATCGTCCGCCGTTCGAAGGGGTATAGCGAACCGACCCTGCGCGCGGGGCCGCTGGAACTGTGCCTCGACAGCCGTGAAGTCAGGGTCAGGGGCAGCAGCGTGCATCTGACTGGCAAGGAATATGTCATCCTTGAGCTGCTCCTGCTGCGCAAGGGCATGGTGCTGACCAAGGATGCGTTCCTCAACCACCTGTATGGTGGCATGGATGAACCGGAAATGAAGATCATTGACGTATTCATCTGCAAGCTGCGCAAGAAACTGCAACTTGCGGGGGCGGGTCAGCTTATCTCCACCGTATGGGGGCAGGGATATGTCCTGCGTGATGAGAACAGTTCCTTTACCATGCCCGCCAGCGAATCGGCCATTCATGTAAGGACGGGCTGAATACACGCCACGGCGTATCCGTTACTGCCCCGTGCTGTCCCGCCATCCATCATGGCGGGTTACGGCGGGGGTTTTAAAGACCGTTGCCGATCATCACAGCAGATACAGGTTTCAAAAGAAAATGGCAGGCTCTCCAAACCGGAAAGCCTGCCAAGTTTTTAAAGTGATGATTCGATGTGCGATGCCCCCATCGCGTTACTTTTATCGCACTGGTCCCCCTTGCGCGAACATGAGATAAATCAAACTTCGGCAGGATAATGCGGAGTTTTTCCTGTCACATCTTTATTCCGTTCCCGTGATGGGACAGGATGCC
>NZ_QUWV01000067.1 GCF_003403295.1 Komagataeibacter melaceti
ATACGACCGCTGTGCTCATACATTCATGTCTGCAATCCACATCGCAGCAAGCTTCATCTTCTATCTCAAGGAATGAGTCCTGAGCCTATATCCTGTAGCTTAAATCACATCTCGCCGATTTTCTAACAGACTCTTAAATACTTATGCGCTTTGGTTTGACTGGTGCAGGTGAGGGCATAAGAATAACGCCTTCATCTGTAATTTCAACCCGGGCATCAGGATATACGGCCAAAGCTAAAGAGAGAGGTTTTTGCCATTTAGACTTGAAATGGAAGAGTTCTTTATAACCAGATCCAAATTGTGCTTTAAGTGCAGCCCATGTGACAAGTTTCCGCCCCTGAAGAACGTGGAGCCTGTAGGCTAACCAGACATAGACATCGAGAGCCGCTGAATTGTTGGAAATGGCTCTGACTGCAGCTTCATGAACAGGGACTGGGTGTTTACGTAATTGTTCGTAATATCCTTCAGAAAGTTTTGCTACCTCAATACTGGTAGATCCTGCTCCACAATGTGGTTCATCTATGAATAATGCTCCGTCTACAATAGCTTGGTTTACCAGAGCATTGGCACCTTTACCGTCATTGATATGAAAACTGAGTCTGCAGCGGCTTATACGTTCGGCCTGATCTTTTACGGATCTTGCTGCAGAACCACTAGGAGAGATTCCAATCCGTTTCATCCATTGTCGGAGGCTCTTCCCTAATTCGATTTCACGGGAATTAGTACGTATGGCTTCTGTCTGAAGAAATAGAAGTATAAGCCTTCCATGAGCTCCAAATGGGACACCAACGTGAGCTAGTTCTCCTGTTTGGCCAACAGGTTTAATTCCAGGCTGAATAATAAGGCGGACTCTGTCTGATGCCATTTGCCACGGTTCGCTCGGTTTTAGCCGCCGATGGGGGAGCGCACACTGTGCCCAACCTGAGTAAATAAATCCAAGTCCATTTTCTTCATCAGACATATATGCTGATGCAGCTTCAACAATGTCACGATCCAGACCAAAATCCAAAGCATGTTGCTTGCCGCGAGTTTCTAACAGATCATGGATCGTGGCCATAGTTGCTTTCCTCTTAGGCTGGTTATGAATTGCATATTCGGCGAAAGAATGTCAGTGTGTGTTTTGGTGATATCTGAATATTTCTCACCTCTTCAAGTAGGCCACTTTATTTAACATATTTATATTTAATTTATATGCCTGTAATATTGCAAATTAACTGAAGAAAATTTTTATTAATTATTAATTGTGTTGTATTATTTATTTTGATTTTTGTTTTTCATTTTAGAGAGTGCATGTCTCATCAAGACGTGTGGTTTGGTGAGAAGTCCGTGTGATCTGGTGAGTGAGCTAATTGTTATTATTAGTATATATATTAGTTTGCTCACTAAATCACTCAGGATAACGCTTCTTATGTAAGGTGTACCCATAATTGAAAATCACCAGATCACACGGACTTCTCACCAAATCACTTAGATCTTCCAGGAAATATTAAAGGGTGTTCTATGTGACATATAGCTATGAATACGTAGATCCATTGGGATGCCATCGATCATGACAATATCGAACGCTTGATTTTGTTGGTGCCATTCAGGATATAGTGAACGAGAAGGCAGAACTAGCTTCAAGCGAACTGAAGTGTGCAAACAAAGAAAACCGGTCAAGATAGTTAAGAGTTTAATGAATCAGATGTGTGATTTGGTGAGGTGGTGTCGTTGTGAATCACTCTCCCCTGAAATTGGGTGATCCTGCCCCGTGAAATGCCCTCGTTTTTGAGTAAGGTCTGTCCAACCGGAGACAGACAATGAAGAGATCATGTTTCACGCAGGACCAGATCAT
>NZ_QUWV01000068.1 GCF_003403295.1 Komagataeibacter melaceti
TTCTTCGCCGTGCGTTCCAGGCGGCCGGGCAGGCGCTTGGCCATCTTGCCCGCCAGTTCACGCAGGCCAAGGAACTTGCGCGAGGACATGAGGCGCGACAGGTAGCTCGACATCGCGCCGACCGGCGGTGCGATCGACATCTCGTTGTCGTTGAGCACCACGATCAGCCGTTCGGCGCCCGGCCCGCAATGCGAGGCGTTGTTCATCGCCTCGTACGCCATGCCCGCCGAGATCGAGCCATCGCCGATCACCGCGATCACGTTGCGCTCACGGTAGGAGGGGTCTTCCTCCGCGCGCAGGTGGTGGGCGACGGCCATGCCGAGGCCCGCCGAGATGGAGGTGGAGGAATGGGCCGCGCCGAAGGGATCGTATTCGCTCTCGCTACGGCGGGTGAAGCCCGACAGCCCGCCCGGCTGGCGCAGGGTGCGGATGCGCTCGCGCCGCCCGGTCAGGATCTTGTGCGGATAGGCCTGGTGGCCGACATCCCAGATCACGCGGTCATCGGGGGTGTCGAACACGGCATGCAGCGCCACGGTCAGCTCGACCACGCCCAGCGACGCCCCAAGGTGCCCCCCGGTGGTCGAGACCGCGTCGATCGTCTCGGAGCGCAGTTCTTCCGCAAGCTGCTTCAGCTGCTCAACGGAGAGGTTGCGCAGGTCATGCGGCATGCGGACGCGGTCAAGCTGCGCATAGCGCCC
>NZ_QUWV01000069.1 GCF_003403295.1 Komagataeibacter melaceti
TGTGCGCGGAAAACGACATCCTGCACCCGCGCGCCAGCTACGGCTACTGGAAGGCGGCGGGCGAGGGCAATGACCTTGTCCTGTTCGGTGAGGATGGCGCGACCGAGGTGGCGCGCTTCACCCTGCCCCGCCAGCCGCGTGAGGATGGCGCCTGCATAGCCGATTTCGTGCGCGATGTTGACGATGCGCAGCGTGACGTGATCGGGCTGCAGGTCGTGACCGTGGGCCAGCAGGCTTCCGACCGGGCGCGGGAGTGGTTCGAGGCCGACCGTTACAAGGATTACCTTTACCTGCACGGCCTTTCAGTCGAGATGGCGGAAGCCATGGCGGAATACACCCACAAGCGCATGCGCGCCGAAATGGGCTTTGCCGCCGAGGATGACCGCGACATGGCGAAACTGCTGCAGCAGGGCTATCGCGGGTCGCGCTATTCATTCGGTTACCCCGCCTGCCCCCGGCTGGAGGAACAGGAACCCATCCTGAAACTGCTGGATGCGGAAAAAATTGGTGTCTCCCTGAGTGACGGGTTCCAGCTCCATCCCGAGCAGTCCACCTCCGCGTTGGTGATCCTCAACCCATACGCCAAATACTTTTCTATCTAGTCATCTGGAACTGAAATAAGCATCATTATATAATATTCCTGTCGCAATGACGGGAGCAGAACGATGGCGGGACGACAGGCAGGTG
>NZ_QUWV01000070.1 GCF_003403295.1 Komagataeibacter melaceti
CGTCTCCACCTCCTGCGAGGAGGAAGGATTCGCCAATGGCATCGAGAAATACGTGCTGGGAGATGCATGACATGACTGGTGGACATGATGTGAAGACCGGGACCATGGTGGTCCTGCCGGACGGGGAAGCCATTGCCCGGCATATGGCCAGATGGCTGACCGAACAGGCGCTGGCCAAGAAGGGCGGCCCGTTCGTGCTGGCGCTGTCGGGCGGGTCCACGCCCAGGCGGCTGTACCAGATCCTGGCGTCGGACGAATATCGCGACCGTTTCCCGTGGGCGAACACGCAGTTCTTCTTTGGTGACGAGCGTTTCGTGCCGGCCAGCGACCCGGCCAGCAACTACCACATGGTGGAGACGGAAATGCTGGCCCATGTGCCGGTGCCGCCCGGCAACGTGCATCCCATGCCCACATCGGGCGACCCGGCGCAGGCGGCGGCGAAATACCAGGCGGAGCTGGAAAAGGTCTATGGCGGCAAGGTGCTGGAACCCGGCCGCCCGCTGTTTGACGTGGTGATGCTGGGGCTGGGCGATAACGGGCATACCGCATCGCTTTTCCCGCGCCAGCCGGTGCTGGAGGAAAGGAAGCTGTGGGTCTCGACCTGCGTGCCCGATGACGCGCCGCATACGCGCCTGACCCTGACCTATCCTGCCATCCATTCCAGCCGGCATGTGGTGTTCATGCTGGCCGGGGCGGGCAAGCGCGAGGCCTTCGCCCGAGTGCGCGCGGGCGACCCGGCGGAACCCGCAAGCCACATCACCACCGAGGGAGACCTGACGTGGCTTATGGACACGGCGGCGGCGGGACAATAAATGCATGATGCGCCGCACGGGCGGTGATACGCAGCAAGGCAAATAAGAAAAGACGGGACACCCGAAAGAAATGTCCCGCAGGAGAGGAAACAGCGCATGTCCACGCATAATGCGGACCCGAGGGCGGAACTGAAGCGGCAGGCGGCGATCGAAGCCGCCGACATGGTCAAGGAAGGCATGGTGGTCGGCCTGGGTTCGGGCAGCACCTCCGCCTTCATGATCGAGGAACTGGGCCGCCGCTGGGCGGAAGGGCTGCGGTTCTGCGCCATCCCCACTTCGGAACATTCAGCCGAGCAGGCGCGTTCCCACGGGATCAAGCTGGTCACGTTCGCCACCCATCCCGAGATCGACATCGACATTGATGGCGCGGATGAGGTCGAGCGTGGCACCCTCAACCTGATCAAGGGTCTGGGGGGCGCACTGTTCCGGGAAAAGATCGTGGCCGCCGCCTCGCGCCGGTTCGTGGTTGTGGTGGATGACAGCAAGCTGGTGGACCGTCTGGGCGCGCGCGTGCCCGTGCCGGTAGAGGTCGCATCCTTTGGCTGGACCAGCACTGCGCGCAGGCTTGAAGCACTTGGCGCGCGGGTGACGCAGCGGCTGGACCGCAGCGGCAACGTGTTCGTGACCGATGGTGGCAACATGATCCTCGACTGCCATTTTGGCGAGATCGCGGATTCGGAAAAGCTCCAGCTCCAGCTTGACCGGGTGGTGGGCGTGATCGAGACGGGGCTGTTCATCGGCCGCACGTCGGAAGTGATCGTGGCCACGGCGGGCGGCCTGCAGAGACTGCGCGCGTCATGACCGGGCGGGGATTGTCCGACCAGGGCGTCCAGCCAAAGGTCATCGTGATCATGGGCGTGTCGGGCTGTGGCAAGACCACGCTGGCGGAGGGGCTGCATAACCTGCTGGGCTGGCCCTATCAGGAAGGTGACCTGCTGCACCCCCCGGCCAATGTGGCGAAAATGGCCGCCGGAATTCCCCTGACCGATGCCGACCGCCTGCCATGGCTTACGGCCTGCCATGACTGGCTGCTCAAGCGCGTGGCGTCAGGGCAGGGGGGTATCCTGACCTGTTCGGCGCTCAAGCGGTCCTATCGTGACCTGCTGCGCTCCGATGGGGCGGAGGGCATCGTGTTCGTCTATCTGGAAATACCTGAGGACACGCTGTACGACCGGCTCAAGCGGCGGCGCGGGCATTACATGCCCGCAAGCCTGCTGCCCAGCCAGCTTGCCACGCTGGAGCCGCCCACGCCGGACGAACATCCGATCGTGGTGCATCTGGAGGCAACCCCCGCCGAACTGATTGCCGAGACCCTTGGCCTGCTGAAGCAGCGGTTTCCCGAACGCGATCATGCGGGGTAGGGGCCGCTTTTCCCTTTCACCATCCGGTTCCGAGGATAAATGACCCCCACGCCCGCCGTCCTGTTCGTCTGCATGGGAAATATCTGCCGCTCCCCGTTGGCGGAGGCCGCGTTCCGTCACGTCGCGACAAAGGCGGGGCTGGCGGTTACGGTCGATTCGGCAGGAACGGGAAGCTGGCATGTGGGCGCCCCGCCGGACCAGCGGGCCTGCAGCGTGGCCCGGCGGCACGGGATCGACATAACCAGCTACCGCGCGCGCGTGGTCAAGGTGACGGATTTCGCGCGCTTTACCCATATCGTGGCGCTGGACCGCGCCAACCTTGAGCACCTGCTCTCCATCCGCCCGCCGGGCAGCCGCGCCGAAGTCTCGCTGCTGCTGGACCATGTGCCCGGACGGCAGGGCCAGAGCGTGGCGGACCCCTATTACAGCCCGGCCAGCGCGTTTGACACCACATGGCGCGACGTGACGGCCGGGGCGGAAGGGCTGGTCAGGAAATTGCGGAGCCGGTCATGAGCCGCCTGGCCCGGCATGGCGCGGCCCTGCTGGGCGCGCAGATATGGAACTGGCAGGCCCTGCAGGGCGGGGACATTGCCCATACGCTGCTGCTTTACCTGAATGACGGGCGCAAGGTCGTGGTCAAGAACGGCCCCGACCCGGTGGCGGAAGCGGACATGCTGCGCAGCCTTGGCCGTACCGGCGCGCCGGTGCCGCAGGTGCTGGGCGTGGATGAGGATGCGCTGGTTCTGCAATACCTGCCCGCCGATGGCACGCTGTCGAGCGGCTGGCTGGATCTGGGGCACGTGCTGGCGCAGGCCCATGCAGGCAGGCCCCCGCAGCCGGATGAGGCCTGTTACGGATGGCCTACGGATTACGCCTTTGGCACGTTGCCCGTGTGCAATACATGGTCACGTAGCTGGCCGGAGTTCTGGGCGCAGCAGCGTATTGGCGTGCATCTGGAGCATGTGGGCATAGACCTTGCCCGCCAGCTTGAGGCCCTCATGCGCCGCCTGCCTGACCTGCTGCCCGAAAGGCCTGCGGCATCCCTGCTGCATGGTGACCTGTGGGGCGGCAATGTGCTGGTGTCAGGGGGACGGGTTTCCGGGCTGATCGACCCGTGCTGCTATTACGGGCATGCGGAGGTCGATCTGGCCACCGCTGGCATATTCGACCGGCCCGCCCCGACATTCTATGCAGCCCATGGACCGCTTGAGGCGGGATACGAGGTCCGATTCGCGATCTACCGGCTATGGACCGCGCTGGTGCACCTGCGCCTGTTTGGTCCCACCTACATGCCGCTGGTGGCGCATTATCTGGATGCCACGGGCGCGAATGGCGGCTGAGGCCATTCGCGCCCGCCACGATCAGAGTGAGCGGTAGCGCGCCAGCCAGTGGGCATAGGGCGCGGGCAGTACCCACGGCGCATCCTCGCGCCCCAGCGTGCGGGCCGCGGCATAGGGCCAGTGCGGGTTTTCAAGGAAGGGACGGCCAATCATGGCCAGATCGATCCGTTCGTCACGGATCAGCCCGTCAATGGCCTGCGCATTGCCCAGATACCAGCTTGTGGCGACCGGCAGCCCGGTTTCTTGGCGTACGCGTTGCGCGATGGGCGCCATGAAGGACGGACCCCACGGAATTTTCGCTTCCGGTGTGGAAAAGCCGATGCTGACATCAAGAAAGTCCAGTCCGGAGTCGCGCAGGGTCCTGGCCACCGTAATGGCGTCGCGCAGCGTCTGCTCATCCTGCCCGTCGAACTCGATCATGCCCAGACGGGCGCTGAGGGGACGGTCCTCCGGCCAGACGGCGCGGACTTCCTGCAATGTCTCCACCAGAAAGCGGGCGCGGTTTTCAAGGCTTCCGCCATAGCTGTCGTCACGCTGGTTGGAGTGGACCGACAGGAAGCTCTGCGCAAGATAGCCATGGGCGAAGTGCAGCATGAGCCAGCCAAACCCCGCATCCCGCGCGCGCCGGGCGCTGGCCACGAAATCCTGCCGCACGCGGGTTATGTCCGCCATCGTCATGGCACGTGGCACCTTGGGCAGGCCCGCGCCAAAGGCCAGGGCGGAGGGGGCTATGGTTTCCCACCCGCGCGGGTCATCGGCTGCGATGTGGTCATCGCCTTCCCACGGGCGGTTGGCGCTGGCCTTGCGGCCTGCATGGGCGATCTGGATGCCGGGCACCGCGCCTGCGTCGCGTATGGCGCGCACCAGCGGGCGGAAGGCATCGGCCTGCGCGTCATTCCACAGGCCCAGACAACCCGGCGTGATCCGCCCCTCGGGTGAGACGGCCGTGGCCTCGACCACCACCAGCCCCGCGCCGCCACGGGCCAGGGTGGGGTAATGGACATTATGCCAGTCATTTACCATGCCCTCGACCGCCATGTACTGGCACATGGGGGAAACCACGATGCGGTTGCGCAGGGTCTCGCCCTTGAGCGTGTAGGGGGTAAAGAGGTCAGTCATCATATTGGTATCCGTTTACCGCGAACAGGCAGACAGACTGACCCCATGGCCCAGATGACGCAATGCGTACAGGCATGCATGGACGGCACGGATGCCATCACGACTTGCACAGGGCATGGAATATATATGTATTTGGGAGGGGCACCGGGAAATGGCGCGAGTGACGGGGCTCGAACCCGCGACCTCCGGCGTGACAGGCCGGCGCTCTAACCAACTGAGCTACACCCGCATCCGTTACTGCCCCGTGGGGCTGCAACCGTTCGGTGAGAGGGCAAATAACAGGCTGCTCCCCTCATGGCAACAGGGCAGGCAAAAAAAAACGTCATGACGGGCAGGTTCAGGGCATTTTTGCGTAAAGGTGCGTCAGGGGAGGAGAATTGACCCGCAGGGCGCGGACCGTGGGTACGGTGCATGGTCGATTCTCCGCTGCCGGGCAGGTGGTGCGGTTTATGGGCGCGATATGGACTGCCGTATGTGCCCTCTGACATTGTGCCTTTTTTGCCGGAAGCTGTCGGAAAGGGAGAATCCCGCCCTAAATGACGCCAGAATCCGGGCATGGAGTTGACTCCTGCCGCAGGGAAGGGTATTCGGGCGCCTCTTTGGCGGTATTCCGCCGCTAGTCGAGGGTCGGATCATGAAAATCAGAAACAGCCTGAAATCGGCCAAGGTTCGCGACAAGGACTGCCGCGTGGTCCGTCGTCGGGGCAAGGTCTATGTCATCAACAAGAAGAACCCGCGCATGAAGGCCCGTCAGGGCTGATTGCCTGACGGCCTTGACCGTCAACGTTCTTCCTGAACAGCCGCAAAGCCGCGCAGACAGGTTTTTAACAACCTGTGTTCGTGGCTTTTCGTGCGTACACTTTCTTGTAATAACAGCTCTGGCCGGTGCGCCCGCAGCATGGGCGCAGGCTCCTGGCCCCCATGGCGTGGGCCAGCATGCGGGGCCGCCCGCCACGTCACGGCCTGCCGCCCCGCCCACGATTGCGGAACTGGAAACGGAACTGGCCCATGCCGCCACGGCCAACGGCGCGCACGACCTTCTGGGCCGGATCGAACAGTTACGCATGAAGGATCTGGCGCCCACCACCAGCCTGCTGCTGCGCCGCGCGCAGGATGATCTGGACGCCCAGCGCCCGCTTGATGCCGTGCAGGACATGGATGACGCCCTGCTGCTCCAGCCTGATATTGAGGTGCTGTGGCGCAACCGTGCGCAGGCACGGCTGGCCGCCGCCAACCCCGATGGCGCGGTGGCCGATCTGGGTGTGGCCCTGCATCATGACGGGCGCGACCTCATGGCATGGAAAATCCTTGTCAATGTCGAGGAAATACGTGGCGACTGGCAGGCCGCGTGGAAGGCATGGCAGCATGTGCTGCAACTCGACCCGACAACGCCCGACGCCGCGCATGAGACGGAACGCCTGCGCCTGAAGGCTTTTGGCCAGCCAACCTGAACGCCACGCCCGGCAAACCGGTCCCGTAGAAGACAGAAATTTCTGGGTGCCGCCTTTTTTCAAAAAGGCGGCGTTCCTGAAGCTTCTTGCAAAGAGCTTCACCAAAAATTGTTAATCTGTGCCCCGAACCTGACCGGGGCCTTCAGCGGTCGGTCAGGCGGAATTCGATGCGCCGGTTACGTGCAAAGGCTTCGGGCGTCGTGCCGGGGTCCAGCGGCTGGTAATCGGAAAAGCCGGTGGCGGCCAGATGGCGCGGGCTGATCCCTTCGGCAATCAGCAGCTTGACCACGGTAATGGCGCGGGCGGAAGACAGCTCCCAGTTGCTGGCAAAGGCGGAGTGGATCGGCTGGCGGTCGGCATGCCCGTCCACACGCAGTATCCATGGCACATCGGCCGGGATTTCCTGGGCGACCTGCCGCAGGGTTGCGGCCAGAATCTTGATTTCCTGCACACCCTCGGGTGAGAGTTCGGCCCCGCCGGGGGGGAACAGGACCTCGCTCTGGAATACGAAGCGGTCCCCTACAATCTGCACGCCCTTGTGGTTCTGCATGACATCACGCAGGCGGCCGAAGAATTCGGAGCGGTAATGCTGCAACTGCTCCACTTTTTCCGCCAGCGCCACGTTGAGCTGCAGGCCGAGGTTGTCGATCTTCCGGTCGCGGTCATGCACCTCGTTTTCCGTAACATCCAGCACGCTCGCAATGGCGCTGAGCTGCTGGCGGAGCTGGGCAACCTGTTCATCCAGCGCGGTGGCGTGGGCCTGCGCGCTGTCGCGTTCGGTGGTCTGCTGGTTGAGCTGTGCGGTCAGTGACGTGGCGGTGGCCACATCCGCCTCATGTGCTTTCTGCAGGGTCGCGACCTCGTGCTGCAGCGCGCTTGTGTGGCTGCGCTCCAGCGAGAGCATCTGGCCCAGCCGGGTCACTTCATGCTCAAGCTGGGTCAGCGCCTGCTGGCGCTTGTTCAGCGCGACGGACAGGAAGGCCTGCCCCAGCACGAAAACAAGCAGCACGAAGATGATGACCATCAGCAGCGTGGACAGCGCATCGACATAGCCGGGCCAGGCATTCAGTTCGGAACGGATCGAGCGACGGGAGCGGCGCGCCATGGGGTGAACCTTATATGCGATCAGGAGGCGGAATGGTTCATTCCGGGGGCGCTCGCGGCAATGGTGCGGGCAAGCAGGCGCAGGTCATTGCGGATGTCGGTCGCCATCTGCTCCCGTCCCGCCGCTGATTCCTGCACCAGGCGGGCCAGCAGGGATTCGATTCCCTGCAGGTGGTCATCGGCACGGCTGTCGGCCATCTGGGCCAGACGGTCGTTCAGCGCGGTCAGCAGGCGCTGTTCCTGCGCGCGGATTTCCTCGCTACGGGCCAGCAGGACCTGAAGCTTTTCCATGTTCTCGGCGGTATGTTCCAGCAATGCCTGCACATAGGCCGGAATGCTGGCGTCATTGCCGCCAACCTGCAGCCCTGTGGCCGAAAGCCGGGTGATGCTGGCCAGCCATTCCTCCAGCTCGTTGAAAAAGCGGGTCTGGGCCTGTCCGGCGGTCAGGTCCAGAAAACCCAGCACCAGCGCACCCGCCAGCCCGAACATGGAGCCCGAAAATGCCGTGCCCATGCCGTGCAGCGGCCCGGCAAGGCCGGATTTGAGCTGGTCGAACATGACATTCATGTCGCCGCTGCCAACGCTCATGTTCCCGATCACATCAGCAATGGAGCCAACGGTCAGCAGCAGCCCGTAAAACGTGCCCAGCAGGCCGAGGAAGATCAGCAGGCCCGTCAGGTAGCGCGAGAGTTCACGCCCCTCATCGAGCCGGGCGGAGAGGCTGTCGAGCAGCGACTGCATGACCGGGGCGGACAGGGTCAGCCTGCGCCCCTTTTCATGCGTGGCCAGCATGGAGGCCATGGGGGCAAGCAGGCGCGGCGGCGGCGGGGTGGTCAGCCCGTCACGCGGGTGGCGCAGGATGCTGACCCAGCGTACCTCCGGGATCAGCCGCAGGATCATGGTGATGTTCCACCCGATACCCAGCAGCAGGATGCCGACGATCAGCCCGTCCAGATAGGGGTTGTTGCAGAATGCCTGGTAAAGTGTGGAGGAAAGCAGGGCTGTGACACCCCCGACCGCCAGAAGAAACAGCAGAACCCGTACAAGATAGGTCGTCGGACGTGTCACGCAATGGTTTCCTTAATGCGCAGGTGGACTGGTGGAAGCCGAGGCCACCACACCCGAACGGGTAACGTCAATACAATCCGCTCCGGCTCCCTGCGCGTTTTCATCGGGCAGGCCGACCGCGCGGACGTAGATGCGCGTGGGTGCTACACCTGCATGGATCAGCACCGATCGTGCCGCAAGCCCGCGCGACAGCGCAACACGGCGGGGTGTAGAGGGATCATCCCGCCGGCCCTCGCCATAAGCGGCGATGTTGACGTGCTGGTCGGGCAGCCGGTTCATGATTGTGGCAAATGTTTGCAGGGCCGTAATCATGCGCGAATTCATGGCCGCGGACTGCATGGTGAAGTGCAGGCGCGTGCCACCGGGAATCCGTTCCGCCCGCCCGCGCGCCTGCGGGTCGGCCTTGACTTCCGGCGGCAGCGGCAGCGGGTGGGCGGGCACATGCAGTTCCGGCGGCCGCAGCACGGGGTTGTCGGGCGGCTGGGTGGCGACGGGTGGCAGCGATGCCAGGGCGGCGGGCGATGCGATGGCCGATGCCGGGGCGTGACTGCCCGGAATGTCCGTGCCCGTGCTGCCACTCGTGGCCTCGCCCGCATGGGGTGTGGCCGCCGGGCGCTGGGGCGCGCCAAGGGCGTCGAGCGCGCTTGTGCTGGTCGTAACCTGCGCATGGGCGTTCTGCCCCGGGCCGGACAGCCCGCAGCCCACGGCGCCCAGCAGGGCCAGGCCGCGCAGGTAGCGGCGGAAAAACGGGAGGGAGGGAGAGATATGATACATCGCCCCGGCAGGCTACCGGGCGATGTTGGATGCTGCAATCGGCAAAACACCGGCGGCCATCCCGGCAGGGAGGCAGTGCGGTGACACGGGTGCGGCCTGAAGGATGGAGATGTGCTCCAGGAAGGCTGCAGGCAACGCCGCCTTTTGGGGAAAAGGCGGCGGCCGGAAACCTTTATCCGTTTCCGGACAGGTGGTTAGTCGATGCTGCTGGCAACCAGTTCACGCAGCGGGCCATGCATGTTCGGGTTGGCGACAACCGCGTCGATGGAGGAACCCAGGTCGTTCAGGTCCACGCCAGCCGGGTCCGTCGCGTAGCCACCGGCCTCGCGCACCAGCAGGATGCCCGCGGCACAGTCCCACGGCTTGATGCCCAGTTCCCAGTAGCCATCGTAACGACCCGCCGCGACCCATGCGAGGTCGAGCGCCGCCGCGCCGAATCGGCGGATACCGGCAACCTGCGGCATGAGCGCGCCCAGCGTGCGGGCAAAGGACAGCCGTGCGCGTGCCGGAACCTTGGCAAACGGGATGCCGGTGGCGAACAGGGCCTCATGCATGGAACGACGGCCGGACACACGCAGGCGGCGGTCGTTCAGGAACGCGCCCACGCCCTTTTCCGCCCAGAACATCTCATTGGCGGCGGGGTTATAGACCAGCCCGGCCACGATCTCGATCGTGCCATCGGGCAGGCGGCGCTGCAGCCCGATCGAGATGGCCCAGTGCGGGATGCCGTGCAGGAAGTTGGTCGTGCCGTCCAGCGGGTCCACGATCCAGCGCCACGTCCATCCCTCGCTCCCCGAAGCACCGCTTTCTTCCATCAGGAAGGCGTAGCCGGGGCGTGCGCGGGCCAGTTCCTCGCGGATGGTGGTTTCGGCCCGCAGGTCGGCCTGCGACACGAAATCGCCAGGGCCCTTGATGCTGACCTGAAGCTGCTCGACTTCATTGAAGTCACGCAGAAGACGGCGTGCGGCCTTCTGGGCAGCGTTCTGCATCACCGTCATATGGGGAGAGAGTCGCATTGCCACGGTGATCGGTCCTGTCTAGTTCGGCGGTGGAACGGGAAATGGGTAAGGGGCTGGAAAAACCGGCCATGCGGGGCATTTTCACGCCCCGGCATGGCGGGCGGGATCAGGACTTGGCGCGCTCGACGTAGGTGCTGTCCTCGGTGCGGACCACGATGTGCTCGCCCGCTTCGATGAAGGGGGGCACCATGGTCTTCACGCCGTTGGACAGGCGCGCGGGCTTGTAGGACGAGCTGGCCGTCTGGCCCTTGACCACGGGGTCGGCCTCGACCACTTCCAGCGTGACCTGCGCGGGCAGGACCACGCCAACCGGGTCGCCTTCCACCAGGTTGAGCACCAGCGTCATGTTGTCCTGAAGGAACGGGGCCTGGTCGCCCAGCAGGTCCAGCGGCAGGAGAAGCTGCTCGAACGTCTCGGGGTCCATCAGCACGATGTTGTCACCGTCCATGTAGGAGTAGGTGTATTCCTTCTCCTCGGTCATCAGGCGCTCGACGCTGTCGGCGGTGCGCCAGCGTTCGTTGGTCTTGTTGCCGGTCTTGAGGTCGCGCATCTCGACCTGGATGAACGCGCCGCCCTTACCGGGGGTGATGATCTGCTGCTTCAGGACCGTCCAGCGACGGCCGTCGTGCTCGATGACCTGCCCGGCACGGATCAGGTTTGCCTGCTGCTTCATGGTGGTCCCTGTAATGGTTATGGGAAGTATGGCGGTTCGGCTTCTAGCGTCCCCGGCGCGGAAGGGCAAGGTTTGCGGCTGTCTTTTCAGCCGCGTTCGCGCGCAAGCCGGTGGATCGTGCCATCGGGTGCACGCACGCGCAGGTGGCCGTCCGGCCCCGTATGCAGGTAATCGGGTGCGATGGGCACCTTGCCATGGCCACCGGGAATGTCCAGCACATAGGTGGGCCACGCGATGCCCGTCACCCGCCCGCGCAGGCCGGCCAGCAGGCGCTGCCCCTCGCGTATGGGCACGTGGAAGCGCGCGGTGCCGGGGGCGGGGTCAAGCTGGTGCAGGTAATACGGGCGGATACGGGCGGCAA
The DNA here is from genome assembly GCF_003403295.1 of Komagataeibacter melaceti. GTDB lineage: Bacteria > Pseudomonadota > Alphaproteobacteria > Acetobacterales > Acetobacteraceae > Komagataeibacter > Komagataeibacter melaceti. The sequence continues at coordinate 11,083 of NZ_QUWV01000070.1, forward strand.
CCTGCGCGCGCAGCAGGTCTTCCATGGCTTCGGGCGTGTCGTTCACCCCGCGCAGCAGCACCGACTGCCCCAGCACGGGAATGGCGCGCGCCTGCACCCGGCGTATGGCGGCGCGGGCCTGCGGGGTCAGTTCGCGTGCGTGATTGACATGCACCACCAGCCACATGGAGCGCGTGGTGTCCAGCGCCTCCGCCATCTCCGCATCCAGTCGCTCCGGGTCGGCAACCGGCACGCGTGAATGGATGCGGATGGTGTGGATATGCGCCATGCCTTCCAGCGCGGTCATGATCGCGCGCATCCGCCGTGGCGAGAGCATGAGCGGATCGCCCCCGGTCATGACCACTTCGTGTATGTCGGTATGCGTGCGCAGCCAGTCGAGCGCGCGCGCCAGTGCCGCGTCATCCAGCACGCCGCCACCGGGGCCGACATGCTCGCGGCGGAAACAGAAGCGGCAGTAGAGCGGGCAGACCAGCAGGGGCTTGAGCAGCGCGCGGTCGGCATAACGGTGCACGATGCCCGGCACGGGGGAGAGCGCGTCATCCCCGATCGGGTCGGGATCTTCCGCCGCTTCCGTATGGCATTCCGACGGGTGGGGAATGACCTGCCGCCCGATCGGGTCATCCGGCGTTTCGATCAGGCTGGCGAAGGCGGGCGGGATGGCGGTGGCATACTGCCGGGCCACCTGCTCCAGCTCCGGTGCCTGCGTGGGGGGAACCAGCCCGGCATCAAGCAGGTCCGTCACGCTGCGCAGGGTGCGCGTGATGGCCCGTGGCCCGGAACGGGGGGGATTGACCGCGGATGTCATGCCGGGGCTGTACTGCGCCCCCGTAGCCGCTGCAACCGGAGATGCCGCCCCATGCCCGATTCTGTTCCCGCTTCCGCCGATCCGGACCGGATTGTGGACCGTCTGCCCTTCCTGCTGCGGCGTAATCTGGTGCGGCGCGGGATCAGGGCGTTTTTCGATGCCCGTGGCTATGTGGAAGTTGAAACCCCCTGCGCCGTCCCGACTCCGGGCGAGGAAGTGCACCTGAAGGTATTCCGCACCGAGCGGGTCGGGCCGGATGGCGCGATCCAGCCATTATGGCTGCATACCAGCCCGGAATTCGCCATGAAGCGCATCGTGGCCGCGACCGGCCTGCCGGTGTACCAGCTTGCCCGGGTATGGCGGAACGCGGAAGGCAGCCACCTGCACGCGCATGAGTTCACCATGCTGGAATGGTACCGCCCCGGTGCGACCCTTTCCGCCCTGATGGATGAGACGGAGGCCCTGCTCCGCGCGGTGCTGCCGCCCGTCGTGCGGGCGGGGGGTGCTGAAATCGGCATTGCGCCCGCGTTCGAGAGGCTGTCGGTCGCGGATGCCTTTCACCGTTATGCCGGGGTGGACATTCTGGCGACCGAGGGGAACGCTGCCGCCCTGGCCGATGCCGCAGGCTGCACGCTACGTGCGGGCGAGACGTGGGAAGACCTGTTCTTCCGCCTGATGATGGCCCGCATCGAACCCCATATCGGCCGGACGCGCCCGACATTCCTGACACACTGGCCCGCCAGCCAGGCGGCCCTTGCCCGCCGCGACCCGGCGGACCCGCGTGTTGCGCTGCGTTTTGAACTGTATGCGGGCGGGATCGAACTGGCCAACGCCTTCGAGGAACTGACCGACAGCGCCGAGCAGCGCCAGCGTTTCATGGTGGACCGCGCCCGCCGCACGGAACTCTACCCCCATGAGGGCGGGCTGGACTGGCCGCTTGACGAGGCCTTTCTCGCAGCACTCGACAGCCTGCCCCCCTGCGCGGGCATCGCGCTGGGGTTTGACCGTCTGGTCATGCTGGCGGCGGGCACGGGGCGCATTGCCGATGTACAGTGGCTGGGATCGTAACGCTGCCTTCGGGCCGCGCGCCGGATTTCAGGCCGCCTCGATGGCCGCGTTCATGGCCCGCACACCGGCGGCCGGGCCATCGGGGTGGGACCATACGGCGCTGATCACCGCCAGGAAATCCGCCCCCGCGCGCACGAGCGGCGCGCAGTTGGCGGGGGTTATGCCGCCAATGGCCACCACGGGCAGTTCGATCATGCTGCTCCACCATGTCAGCAGGGACGGATCGGCCCGGACTTCCGTTTCCTTGGACGGGGAGGGGAAAAACGCCCCGAACGCCACGTAGTCAGCCCCGCCTTCCCCCGCGCGCAGGGCCATGTCGCGGCTGTCGTAGCACGAGACGCCCAGTTGCAGGTCATCACCCAGTATGCGGCGCGCGGTGGCCACGTCGGTATCGTCCATGCCCACATGCGCGCCGTCGCACCCGCAGGAAACGGCAAGGTCGGGGCGGTCATTGAGAATGAAGGCCACATCGCGCGCATGGGCCACGGGCTGGAGGATGTCCACCGCACGGCGCAGCGTGTCGTCCGCCACGTTTTTCAGGCGCAACTGCACGGCGGCAACGGGGCCGCCATCCAGCGCTTCGGCCAGGCGGGGGGCGAACGCCACGGGATCAAGCGATTCGGGCGTGATGAGGTAAAGCTGGCAATCGGTCATGTCGGCCCGATCCTAGGCTACCGTGGCGATGGCGAACAGCCCCCGCATGGGGCCTGACCCCCCGTGTCGTTACGATACGTGGCGGGTGCGCAGGTACCTGTCCAGCACATCACGCGCCCCGCGCACGGGCAGTTCCAGCGCGCGCGGGCGCTGGCGCAGCACCCGCGCGCCCATGCCCTGCGCCAGTGATGCGAGCGCATGATGCTGTGGGTCAGGTGCCGCGACAATAATGCCCCGCACGCCCGCATGCAGCGCCGCCGCCGCGTAACCGGCCGCCTGCCCGCAATCCAGCAGGCCGGGCAGGGGGCAGTCCGCCGTCAGGGCAACCCACCATGCCGCCCCCATGAAACAGCCGGCGCCGGGGGGCGAAACCACGGTGCAGCCCATGCGTATGGCCTCCGGCACCGCCATGACCAGCGCCAGGTCATGTGCGCTGGCAATGACGATATGGGCGGGATGCGGCACAGAATGGTCATGTTTGTCGATCATGCTTGACGTTGAAACCGCACCGCGCGATCAGTTCAAGGGGAGGAATGCGGGAAAGGATGAACGTGTCTGACATTATCGTGCCATCGGAACAGGAAGCGGCAGACGCTCCGCCCCAGACCGGGCAGCACCCGGCCGACCGTCTGGAACTGGCGTTGAACCGTATTGCCTTTGCTCTTGACCGCCGCGCGGAGCTGGCGTCCGTGGCGCGCCCGTCCACGCCGGATGTGGATGTTCATGCGCTTGCCGCCAATATCGACGCCCTGATCGCCCGCGTGCGCGACGTGCTGGGCGAGGAAGAAGAACTGACCGGCGGGGAGGAATAGGCCCATGAGCCAGGTGACGGTGCGCATCAACGGCTTTTCCTATGCCGTGGGGTGCAAGGAAGGGCAGGAGAAACATCTCCAGGCCATGGCGCAGGAGGTCGAGCGCCGGATCGAGCGTATTCACGCGCTGGGCGGCCATAGCGGGGAGGGGCGGCTGCTCGCCCTTGCCGCCCTGCTCATGGCCGATGAAATCCATGACCTGACGGCGGAAAAAATGTCGTCCGACACCGCCCACCAGCTTGCGCTGGGCAAGCAGGCGCGCATCGAGAACGAGCGGCGGCGCGAGCAGCTTGCCCATCTGGTCGAACGTGCGGAAAACATTGCGGCCGCCATGGAAGATGAGTAGAATGAAGGGGCGGGGCTGCCGGGTGCGTCAGGCATGATTCAACCCCTGGGCCGATAAGCACTTCCTAGGGAGCTGGCACTGTCGTGATCGTGGTCACGTTATCTGGCGCCCACCTGCGTCAGCAGGTCCGGGAGGGCTGATCCGACCAACGGCCACGGCGGCTCCGTATTATGGTTTCATGACGTTATCCCAGCCCGGATCATGGCCCATCGCCCGCGCCAAGCAGGCGCTGCGCGATGAAATGACACGGCGGCGGCAGGCTTTTGCCGCCAGCGCCACGCGCGCCATGGTGGAAGACAGCCTGCGCCGCCGCATGGTGCGGGGGCTGCGCGCCATGGTGGGGGCGGGTGACTGCATTTCCCTCGTCTGGCCCCTGCCGGGCGAGATCGACCTGCGCCCCGTGATGCAGGCCCTCCATGCCGACGGGCTGTGCGTCGCCCTGCCTGAAACCACGCCAAAGGGCCATCCCCTTACATTCCGCCTGTGGCAGCCCGAATGTGTCATCCAGACCGGGCGCTATGGCACATGCCACCCCGAAGGCCCCCCCGTGCGGCCCGATGTCGTGTGCGTGCCGCTGCTTGCGTTTGACAGGCGCGGCATGCGGTTGGGATATGGTGGGGGTTATTATGATCGTACGCTGGCCGCACTGCGTGGCGCGCGCGCCGTGGGGTTTGGCCTGTCCTTTCAGGAAGTGACATGCATCCCCACCGGCCGGTATGACGTGGCGTTGCCTGCGATCGTGACCGAACGTGAATGGATCCGGTGTCGTGGTGACGGGCGGACACGGTAAAAAAGGCTGTTTTCTTGAGAATACTGTTTCTGGGTGACATCGTGGGCCGGGTCGGGCGCGAGGCCGTGATTTCCCGCATGCCGGCGCTGCGGCGTGAACTGGCGCTCGATTGCGTGGTGGTGAATGGCGAGAATGCAAGCCACGGCTTCGGCCTGTCGCCCGCCATCGGGCGTGACCTGCTGGATGCGGGCGTGGACGTGATCACGCTGGGCAACCATAGCTGGGACCGCCGCGATCTGATCGGCCATATCGGCAGCGAACCACGCATCATCCGCCCCGCCAACTATCCGCCCGGAACGCCGGGGCAGGGGAGCGTGGTGGTGGAACTGGTCGATGGGCGCAAGGTGCTGGTGGCCAATGTCATGGGCCGCCAGTTCATGGATGCGATGGATGACCCGTTCCGTGCAATGACCGATATCCTCTCCCGCCACCGGCTGGGGGTGACGGTGCACGCCGCCATCGTGGATGTGCATGCCGAGGCCACGAGCGAGAAATGGGCCATGGGCCATTATCTCGATGGCCGGGTCTCGCTGGTGATCGGAACCCATACCCATACGCCCACGGCGGACCATCGCATCCTGTCCGGCGGCACGGCTTTCCAGACCGATGCGGGCATGTGCGGTGATTATGACAGTGTGATCGGCATGGGCAAGGACGCGGCCATTGCGCGTTTCGTGCGCAAGATGCCCGGTGACCGCCTGCAGCCAGCCGAGGGCGAGGCCAGCATCGCGGGCATGATGGTGGAAACCGATGACGCCACCGGCCTTGCCCGCCGCATGGCCCCGCTGCGGCAGGGCGGGCACCTGGCGCCGACCATGCCGGATTTCTGAGGCTATTCAGCGGAAAGCTTCAGGAAGCGCCACCTTTTTGAAAAAGGTGGCGCCCCGAGACTGTTCTTTATTCCGGATCTACCGGAAGGCGGGTTCGTCAAACCCGCGCAGCTTGCGTGAATGCAGCCGGTCCACGCCCTGTGCGCGCAACTGCTGCATGGTCTCGATGCCCACCACCAGATGCTGGCGCACCCGCTCGCGATAGAAGGCGTTGGCCATGCCGCGCAGCTTCAGTTCCCCATGCAGCGGCTTGTCCGATACGCACAGCAGCGTGCCGTAGGGTACGCGGAAGCGGAACCCGTTGGCCGCGATGGTGGCCGATTCCATGTCCACCGCAATGGCGCGGGATGTGTTGATGCGGGTGAACAGCGCGTTGAGCCGCAGTTCCCAGTTACGGTTGTCCGTTGTCATGACCGTGCCGGTGCGCAGGCGGGTCTTGACCTCGGCATCATGCAGGCCGGTCACGCGGGCCGTCACGTCCTGCAGCGCGACCTGTACTTCCGCAATGGGGGGAATGGGCACCCATGGCGGCAGGTCGTCATCGAGCACATGGTCATCACGCAGGTAGCCATGGGCCAGTACGTAATCCCCCAGCTTCTGGCTGCGGCGCAGGCCCGCGCAGTGCCCGACCATGAGCCAGCAATGCGGGCGCAGCACCGCCAGGTGGTCCGTGATCGTCTTGGCGTTGGCAGGCCCCACGCCGATGTTGATGAGCGTGATGCCATCGCCATCGGGGCGGCACAGGTGGTAGGCGGGCATCTGCGGCAGGCTGTGGCCCGCATGGGCGCTGGCGTGCGGGGCCTCGCGCGTATGGATGATCTCGCCCGGCTCGACAAAGGCCGTGTATTCCGTGCCGCTATCGACCTGCGCATGCCCGTATTCACGGAATGCATCAACATAGCGCTGGTAATTGGTCAGCAGGATGAAGCGCTGGAAATGGCGTGGCGCGGTGCCGGTGTAGTGATGCAGGCGCGCCAGTGAATAATCGGTGCGTGCGGCGGTGAACAGCGCCAGTGGCCGGGGGGTATCGGGGCGGGGGATATAGTCGCAGTTGGCGATCGAATCGTCCGTGACATGCAGGTCCGGCAGCGCGAAATGCGACTGTATCCACACAAGGTCCGCCTCCGTCAAGGAGGTGACGGCTTCCTCCATCACATAGGACAGCGGTATCGGCTGGTGCGACATCCCGACCATGACCGGGGTCTTGTAATGGTGCAGCAGGCTCGTGATCTGTTCGCGCCAGTAATCGGCAAACAGGGCGGGGCGCGTCAGTGTCGTACCGTAGAAGCCGGGTTCGAGCACCACATCAAATGGCGGGCGCGGGCCATCGGGCGGCAGCGGCGCGTTGGGGATGAAGGCCAGGTAGGGATAGGTCGCATCAGCCAGCCCCGTCGTGTCGCGCGTGCTGAAGGCATGGCGGATACGGGTTGCGGCGCGGTCGTACAGTTCGGCAATCCGGGCCACGGCGGCGTCGGCATTGTCGAATGCACGGAAATCACGCCCCGCCTGTTGCAGTAATCTGGCTGTGTCCATGCGTCATCTCGCTGTGTCTGTCCCGCCTAGCGGCGGATGAGGATGTAGTTGATGGTCAGGTCAATGGGGAATGTATCACCCTGCATGTCCGGCGGCACGGGCGGGAGCTGGGCGTTGCGGAACATGCCCACCGTCGCCGCATCAAGGTAATAGGAGCCGGACTGCCCGGTCAGGCGGACCTTGGTGACATGTCCCTCGCGGTCGAGTTCCACATGCACCGAGGATGGCCCTTCCTCACCCGCGCGGGCGGCTTCCTCGGGGTAGTACATGTGGCTGCGGATCCAGCGGTCGAGTTCATTGCCGTAATCGTCGCTCACGCCCTTGATCTGGGTGGAGGAGGAATAGGGCGCGTTGATCTTGCCATTGCTGACCACCGGCCCAAGCGACAGGTCGATCGGCCCCCCCGTGCCGCCCGCGCGTCCATGCCGGTCACGGCGCGGCAGGGGCGAGGCGGAGAAGGACCAGTTCATCGGGTGCTGGAGGGCCGCATAGGCGTTGGGTGATGACGGGCTGTGCGACTGCTGGGCCGCGTGCTGCCCGTGGCCCGAGGTCTGCATGGCGGGATTGAACTGGTCCTGCTGCTGTGACTGCGGCACCGACAGGTCGGATGGTGCCTCGCCCAGTGGCGGGGCGGAGGGGGTCTGCGCGCTCGGGCTGTTGGCCGAGGGCGATGAATCCTCGCTGTTCTGGGGCTGGTTGGGGTTCTTCTCCTGCGCGGTCGGCTCACGCTGCGTGTCCTGCTGCGGGTGGCGCGCGTTCTCGCCCCCCGCCATGTCGGGCGAGGACTGGCCCTGCAACCCGCTGGAGGTAGGCGGCGAGAACACCATTTCCACCTGCGGCTCCGACTGCATCGCCTCGGGTGAGCCATGCTGGCGGTGATGGGCGGATTCGACCAGGATGACCGCCAGCAGGACCGCATGCACCAGCCCCGATATGGCGATGCTGCGTCCCGGGCCGGGCGTTTCCACCGTGTCGGGGCGGATCAGGCCCGACAGCATGGGGCGTAGCTTGCGGTAGCCCTCCGGCCGCGGCACGACCACGCCGGGCAGCAGACGCTCGCGCTCGGGCGGCTGGAAATGTTCGCGCGCGTCGGAAACCGGCTGGGTGCCTGTCACGCCCGTGCCATGTGGGATCAGTACGGGCTCCACGGCGTTGCGCCACCGGGAGGAGGGACTGAGTGTCGCCGTCATGAAAGGCTACGGGTCTCCGCCATGCTGGTCTGTTGTGGGGGCCGCGCGTCCGCCCGCCCTGTTATATCGCCAGCATAACTGACGCAGGGGGGGGGGCTGTCAAGGACCGGATATGTAACGGAAGGCCGTTCAGTAACTTTCGGTGAAGTTTTCCAGTAATTGCGCAAATCTCTGTGGATTTTCGACATGCAGCCAGTGTCCCGCCCGTTCGATCAGTTCCAGCCGGTAGCACGGAAACAGCCTGCGCATGATGGCATAATGCTCGGGCCGGATATAGGGCGAATTCTCTCCCGCCAGGAACAGCGTCGGGCCGGGATAGGTATAGCCTTCAGGCATGTAGGGCCAGCTTTCCACGTTGGACATGGACTCCACGATCTCGCGCAGCCCTATGGTCCAGCCGGGATTTTCCCCGATACGGATGTTCTGGAGCATCAGCGCCCGGACATCGGTGTTGGGAATGTAGTGCTGGAGCAGCGTGTCCGCCCCCGCGCGGTTCAGGTAGGGGGGAAACGAGACGCGCAGCATCTGCTCACCCAGCCCGAACTGCCCATGGCCGGTGCGCGCGGGCGGGATGTCGGCCACCAGCAGGCTATGCACCATGCCCGGCCGGGTCAGCGCCAGCGTCATGGCGACCTTGCCCCCCATGGAATGGCCGACCAGCGTGGCAGGCAGGGCATTGTGGTGGCCCAGCGTTTCCAGCAGGTCGGCGGCCATGGCGTTGTAGTCCATAAGCCCGTGCGGGCTGTCGCCATGGTTGCGCAGGTCCACCGCCAGCGTGCGCCGCGTGCGGGCCAGGCGACGCTGGAAAAAGCCCAGATTGCGCGCCCGGCCGAACAGGCCGTGCAGCAGGACAACCGGCGGGCGGGCATCCGTATCCGGCCCGGTTTCCTCAGGCCCACGCTCGATGACGTTCAGTAGCACCAGATCCGTTCCTATCGCCCTGTCATGCCGCTGGCCTGCTGCTGGAGGTCGAGCATGATTTTCCCCATATGTGACCCGTTTTCCATGAGTTTATGGGCATCGGCAACCCGCGCAAAGGGGAACGTGGCGTGGATGAGCGGGCGGATGGCCCGGCGGGCCAGCAGGGGCCAGACGCGGGCTTCAAGCTGCCGGGCGATTTCCGCCTTGTACGCACTGTCACGCGGGCGCAGCGTGGTGCCGGTCACGACCAGCCTGCGGGTCATGATGCGGGCCAGATTGACGCCATCGGCCTTTGCCCCGCCCTGTAGCGCGATGATGACCAGACGCCCTTCCGGCGCGAGTGAACGCAGGTTGCCCTCCAGATACGATGCGCCAACCATGTCCAGTATGACATTTACGCCGCCGCCATCGGTCAGTTCCTTTATGCGCTGCGGAAAATCCTCGGTGCGGTAATTGATCGCCGCACTGGCGCCAAGTGCCGTGCACAGCGCGCATTTTTCATCCGTTCCGGCGGTGGCGTACACCGTGCCGCCCAGCGCGCGCACTAGCTGGATGGCGACGGTGCCAATGCCGCTGGTGCCGCCATGGACCAGCACGCGCTCCCCCGGTTTCAGACCCGCCGTCATGAACAGGTTGGACCAGACGGTAAAGAACGTCTCCGGCAGGGCAGCGGCATGAACCGCATCAAAACCGGCCGGCCATGGCAGGCACTGCCCGGCGGGCACGGTGCAGTACTGCGCGTATCCCCCGCCATTGACCAGCGCACACACCCGCGCGCCCACTGCCGGGAAGTCATCCGCCGTCAGGCCCGCGCCACGGGCCACGACTTCGCCCGCCACTTCCAGCCCCATTAACGGGCTGGCCCCCGGCGGTGGCGGGTACAGCCCCTGGCGCTGCATGATGTCGGGGCGGTTGATGCCTGCCGCCATGACCCGGACCAGCACTTCCCCTGCCGCGGGCTGCGGTACCGGTACGGTGGAGATGATGAGGGAATCGGGGCCGCCGGGTGCCGTGGTGGTGACGGCCTGCATGGTGTCGGGAACGTGCTGGGTCATGTCTGTCCTCCTGGGGGTAGCATGCGGCATGTACGCGCCGAGGTGTAGGTGATATGGCGACCGAAACGGCGGGGCGGAGGGGAGATCAGGCAAACGTGTGCCTTTTCCGCCAGTTGCGCGCGGAGTCGCGTGCCCGCGCACCAGGCATGAAAAAAGCGCCGGGACCTGCTGGTCCCGGCGCTTCGCTGCGTATCCTGACCCGTAAGGGAAAGGAAATCAGACGGAGTAGTACATCTCGAACTCGGCCGGATGCGGGGTGTGTTCGAACTTGTACACATCCTGCCACTTGATTTCACAGTAGCTCTCGATCTGGTCCTTGGTGAACACGCCACCGGCCAGCAGGAACTCGTGATCAGCTTCCAGCGCGGTCAGGGCTTCACGCAGGGAACCCGCAACGGTCGGGATCTGCTTCAGCTCTTCCGGCGGCAGGTCGTACAGGTCCTTGTCCATGGCGTCGCCCGGATGGATCTTGTTCTTGATGCCGTCCAGACCGGCCATGAGCATGGCGGCGAACGCAAGGTAGGGGTTGGCCGTCGGATCGGGGAAGCGGACCTCGACGCGCTTCGCCTTCGGGCTGGTCGCGTAGGGGATGCGGCACGAAGCAGAACGGTTACGGGCCGAGTAGGCCAGCAGCACGGGCGCTTCAAAGCCCGGGATCAGGCGCTTGTAGGAATTGGTGGACGGGTTGGTGAAGGCGTTGAGCGCCTTGGCGTGCTTGATGATGCCGCCGATGTAGTACAGCGCCTCATCCGACAGGTCGGCATAGCCGTTGCCGCCGAATGTGGGCTTGCCATCGCGCCAGATGGACTGGTGCACATGCATGCCCGAGCCGTTGTCGCCATAGATCGGCTTCGGCATGAACGTGGCCGTCTTGCCATAGGAATGGGCGACGTTGTGCACGCAGTACTTGTAGATCTGCATGAAGTCGGCCGCCTTCACCAGCGTCGCGAACTTCGTGCCCAGCTCATGCTGCGACTGTGCGACTTCGTGGTGATGCTTCTCGATCGGCAGGCCCATCTCGCCCATGGTGGTCAGCATTTCGGCGCGCAGGTCGCCTTCGCTGTCCACGGGAGCGACGGGGAAGTAGCCGCCCTTCACGCCGGGGCGGTGGCCCATGTTGCCTTCGGGGTAGTCCTTGAGCGACGCGCCCGGGCCTTCAACGCTTTCCAGCTCGTAGGTGCCGAAGTTCGGGCCGGTGCCGAAGCGCACGCTGTCAAAGATGAAGAATTCGGCTTCCGGGCCGAAGAAGGCGGTGTCGCCCAGGCCGGTGGACTTCAGGTACTGCTCGGCCAGCTTGGCGGTGGCGCGCGGGTCGCGGTTGTAGAACTGCCCGGTGGAGGGCTCCACGATGTCACAGACCAGGATAAGCTGCGGCTTGGCGGAGAACGGGTCCATGACCGCCGTTGTCGGGTCAGGCAGCAGGATCATGTCGCTTTCGTTGATGGCTTTCCACCCCGCGATGGAGGAGCCGTCAAACATGAACCCTTCGCGGAAGGTGTCTTCCTCGATCGTGGTGACGTACTGGGTGGTGTGGTGCCACTTGCCACGCGGATCGGTGAAACGCAGGTCAACCATCTCGACCGCGTTTTCCTTGATGATTTCAAAAACCTTCGCGATGGCTTCAGCGGAATGCGACGGTGCCGAGACCGTGGCAGAAGCCTGTGCTTTTTTTGCCATGTTAAATTTACCTGTCCTGACTACTAGTGTGCCGTTCCATGCGGCGCGGCGGTTATGGTTACGGAAACGTATGGCTGCTGTCGATAGCCTAGATACATGGCATCAATGTCCGGATGGAGCGGCTCAGATGGCGTCGACCCCCCGTTCCCCCGTCCGGATGCGGATCACGTCCGACACGGGAGTGACGAATATCTTGCCATCCCCGATGCGCCCGGTCCGGGCGGCGGTCATGATTGCTTCGATCGCACGCTCGGTCATGTCGTCCGGGCATACGATCTCGAGCTTAACCTTGGGCAGGAAATCGATGATGTATTCGGCACCCCGATAGAGTTCCGTCTGCCCCTTCTGGCGGCCGAAGCCCTTGGCCTCGATCACGGTGATGCCCATCAGGCCGATCTCATGCAGGGCATCTTTCACCTCGTCGAGCTTGAAGGGCTTGATGATGGCTTCGATCTTTTTCATGCCGCTGTGTCAGTCTTCCGTCCTGTGGTGCGCCTGCGCGCCGTTTATCTGGCGGCGACAGGGTTGCACGGCTTTGGATTTCAGGCAATCGGATGATATGGCAAAAAAGCGCACACGCGCGCTCACACGCCCGTACGACAGGATGCCACGATGAAACCGACGAACTCCATGCTTTCGGGGCTGCCTACCACCATTTTTTCCGTCATGTCCGCGCTGGCGGCGGAACATGGCGCGATCAACCTCGGTCAGGGGTTCCCGGATACCGAAGGTCCGGTTGACCTGGTGGAAGCTGCCGCCGCCGCGCTGCGCGACGGGCGCAACCAGTACCCGCCGCTTACGGGCGTGCCCGAACTGCGCCGCGCCGTGGCGCGGTCCAATGCACGGTTCTACGGCATTTCGGTCGATCCCAACCGCGAGGTCGTGGTGACATGCGGGGCGACGGAGGCCATCACGGCCTCGCTCATGGCGCTGGTCAACCGCGGTGATGAGGTGGTGGTGTTCGAGCCCCTGTACGACACCTACCTGCCGGTGCTGGAAATGCTGGGCGCGGTGGTGCGCACCGTGCGCCTGGCCCCGCCGCACTGGGACCTGCCGCGTGCCACCCTGGCGGCAGCCTTCAGCCCGCGCACCAAGGCCGTCCTGCTCAACACGCCCATGAACCCGACGGGCAAGGTCTTCACCCGTGACGAACTTGAGTTCATTGCCGGGCTGCTGGCGCGCCATGACGCCTATGCCGTGTGTGACGAGGTTTACGAGCACCTGACCTTCGCCCCCGTGCGCCACCAGCCGCTCATGGCACTGCCGGGCATGCGTGAACGCACGATCCGCATTGGCAGCGCGGGCAAGAGCTTTTCCATGACGGGGTGGAAGGTGGGCTACGTGACCGCCCCGGCCCCGCTGGCCGACCTGGTGGCCAAGGCGCACCAGCTCCTGACCTTTACCGTCGCCCCCAACCTGCAGCGCGCGGTGGCGCTCGGGCTCGACAAGGACACCGCCTATTTCGAGCGGCTGGCCGAGGGCATGCGCTCGGCGCGGGACTGGCTGGCCGAGGGACTGGTGCGCGCCGGATTCGACGTGCTGCCGTGCGATGGCAGTTACTTCCTGATTGCCGACATCACGCCGCTGGGTTTCCGTGGGGGGGATGTCGCGTTCTGCCAGCAGATGGTGCGCGATGGGGGAGTCGCCGCGATTCCGGTCTCGGCTTTCTATGACCCGCGTGGCCAGAACATACCCGACAGCTACGTGCGCTTTGCATTTTGCAAGAAGACCGGGGTGATCGCGTCGGCCATCCAGAGGCTGCAGACGGTGCGTGAGCGGCTTTGCGAAGGAAATGTTGCAGAAATTCGAAAAGGGTAATTGACGGCTGCCCGTGGTTTCTCTAAATCACGGGCCAGTTGTGGCGGACGTAGCTCAGTTGGTAGAGCGCCAGGTTGTGGTCTTGGATGTCGCGGGTTCGAGCCCCGTCGTTCGCCCCACTCTAGTTTCCTAGAAATAATGAATATGTTTTACATGCCCCACCGGCTCATGCCGGTTGCGGGAATGTAAGGGCCAACCCGTCCTCAAGTGGTCGCGGCTGAAAGCCGAGCTGCGCGCGCATGGGCGCGATATCGAAAATCTTGTCTTCCAGCAGCCGCCTGACCTCGGGCGGTGTTATGCGTGGCAACCCCGGCAGGCGCAGGCGTGACAGGGCGATCAGCACTGTTCCCGGTACCGGCAGCACGCGCCGGGGGCGGAGTCCCGCAGCCCGTGCCACCATGCGCGTGAAATCACGGTAGGTGACCTGATCCCGCCCGGCGATGACCAGACTGTGCGGCCCCGCCCATGGGCGGTTCAGGGCCGCGATCAGGGCGCGGGTGACATCACCCTGCCATATGGGCTGCACGCGCGCCCGCCCGCCACGCGGCAGCGGCAGCACCGGCAGGCGCTGCATGAGGGCGGCAAGGCGCTGCACATTATCCTCGCCCGTGGCGCCATAAATCATTGTGGGGTGAAGCAGCACGCCATCCCGGTCGGACCGGGCGAAGGCCTGTGCACCATGCAGCACGCCCCGGGCATGGGCGTCGGGCCAGCGGGTGAAGATGCGCGTGCTGCCCAGCGCCACGATCCGGGCATGCGCGGGGGCGGCCGCCAGCACGGCGGGCAGGTGGCGGGCATGGGCGGTCAGCACGACCGATGTGGCATCGGCCAGTGCGGCGCGCAGGGTGGTGGGATCAGATTCCAGATCAGCCCGGCGGGCAGGTGCAGTTATGCCCGTGGCCTGCCAGCGTGCAAGGTCACGCACGACCGGAACGAAGCTCCGGCCCTGTCCGGCCAGTGCGCGACATAGCGCCAGCCCCGACCGGCCGGTCGCGCCGATGACATGCACCGGCCCGCTATCGGGCATCAGGGTGTCGAGATGGTCAGGCCCAGAGGGGCTGCGACCGACGGGTCACCCGCCATGGACAGGGCGATCCCCAGCATCATGAGGTTGACCGGCTTCATCGGGCGCAGCGCGACCTGCAGCGGGTGGTCGGATGGGGACTGGAGGAAGCGGCCCATCGCGCGCATCGAGTCGTCACCGGAGTTGGTGAGCGAGGCCAGCAGGTTCTGCCTGTAGGTATCCACATCCATGTCACGGCTCTTGGCTAGCCCGGCCAGCACGTGGTCCGCCAGTGAATGGTCTTCCCATGTCAGGGCGGCGGAGACGATGCGGGCAGTCTCGGGGATGATGGACATGTCGTCAAAGGGGATCTGGTCCAGCTCGGCCACCATGCTCAGGTTGCCCATGTCCGGCGCGCTGACTGTCAGCGGTTCCAGATGGATGCGGCCCGCGCTGCGGTCGCTGGTGCTGTTGGCGTGGATGTTGCCGGTGAAATGGTCGTAGCCGAAGGCATTGAGGATGGACGGGTTGTCAGACCCGGTGGACCAGATCGTCAGGTTGGTCAGGGTTGTGTCCATCTTATCCTCCGTCTCGGTGGAGGAACGCGATGTGGCTACGTGGTCGATCTGGAGCATGGGGTGCGTGCTGTCGATCTCCACCTTCTTCAGGTCCATGGTCTGGGCATGGCTTTCATGGATCAGGTGGCCCGACTGAAGCAGGCTTGCCACCTCGCCCGCGAAATCCGGCCCGTCGAGCCGGATGTGCTCGACCGACAGGCGGCGCGTGGGGGCAAGGTTGATCTGGGTCGCCAGCCGCTCGACATCAAGGTTGGAGGACCGGCCCGATCCGTACTGCCCCACCACCATGCGCCCGACCGTAATGTCGGTCTGGCTGCGCGGGATGGCCAGGTGCATGTTGGACAGCGTGGCCCGGTCCAGCACCAGGGAATCGAAGCCCAGCGGGCGGGCCATGTCGGCTGCGGCGCGCGCGGTGTTGGGCAGCACGAGGTTGGTCAGCGCCACCCGGTCCAGCGAAATCGTGCTGTCCGGTGTCATGACCTTTACATCACGCAGTACAAGGCTGCCGATCTTCTCGCCCTGCACGTTGTTGCCGGTCAGGCCGCCCAGCCGCACATCCGCCGCCGTAAGTGTCATGGCCGGGTTGTGGTATGTCACGGCAGTAAAGTGTGCCCCGCGCGCCAGCGTGCGGGGGCGGGCCGTGGCGTAGCTGAAGGTGGCGTCATGCCCAAGGGAGGCGCGGAAGTCGGCAATGCCGGCTTCAAGCCTGCGCTCGGAAAAATGATGCACCCCCCAGCCGCCGACAAGCAGCACAAGCACAAGCAGGGGAATGGCGGGGTAGAGTTTCTTCACGAGCCTGACATCCGTAATGAGCCTGAGGCGAGTGCTATCCCATTCCGCACCCCCTCGGCAATCGCCAGTGGGGAAGGTTGGGCCGGAAAGATGGCGGTATTATGATACCACATGCCATTTTTTGCCGGAAAAATGCCGCCTCCCGGCATTATGCACTTGACGTTTGCGCCATGGAGGGATGATAACGCGCCACCCGTTACCACTACCTTATCTGGACGGAACACTGAATCCATGAAGACCACACCCTCGCTGAAACCCGCAGAGGTGACGCGTGGCTGGACCCTGATCGACGCCGAAGGCCTCGTTCTGGGCCGGCTGGCGGCGATCATCGCCCAGCGCCTGCGCGGCAAGCACAAGCCCCAGTTCACCCCGCATGTTGATTGCGGCGACAACATCGTCGTCATCAACGCCGAGAAGATCCGTCTGACCGGCAACAAGGTGGACCAGAAGCTGTTCCATTACCACACCGGCTATCCCGGCGGGATCAAGGAACGCACGATCACCCAGCGCCTGACCGGCAAGAACCCCGGTGACGTGGTGCGCAAGGCGGTTGAGCGCATGATCACCCGTGGCCCGCTGCAGCGCGCGCAGATGAAGCACCTGTACGTCTATGCCGGCAGCGAACACCCGCATGACGGGCAGAAGCCGCAGGTTCTTGATGTTGCATCAATGAACCGCAAGAACGCCGTCACCAATCAGAACGTCGGGGCCTGAACATCATGTCCGAAACACAAGAGCGTACAGGCACGCTGGCCGATCTGAAGGACGCGGTTGCCTCCGGTCAGGTCGTCTCCTCGCAGGAAGCCGCCCCCGTTTACGAAGCCAAGCGCGACGCGCAGGGCCGTTCCTACGCCACGGGTCGCCGTAAGGACGCGGTTGCCCGCGTGTGGATCAAGCCGGGCAAGGGCGACATCATCGTCAATGGCCGTCCGGTCGGCACCTATTTCGCACGCCCGGTTCTGCGCATGCTGATCACGCAGCCGTTCCTGGTTGCTGACCGCTACAACCAGTTCGACGTGTACTGCACCGTCGTCGGTGGTGGTCTGTCGGGTCAGGCCGGTGCGGTCCGTCATGGCATCAGCCGCGCGCTGACGCATTACGAACCCGCGCTGCGCAGCATCCTGAAGGCTGCCGGCTTCCTGACGCGCGATTCGCGTGTTGTTGAACGTAAGAAGTACGGCCGCGCCAAGGCTCGTCGTTCCTTCCAGTTCAGCAAGCGCTGATCCTGCTTTTCCCGCCGTGTTTGCGGCGGGTTACAGGTTTTTCAACAGGGTCGGTTCCGCAAGGGACCGGCCCTGTTGTGCATCAGGCCCCTGCTATCGGGCAAAGGGGTTGGGCACCCGTGCGGCCTTGCACGTGGGCAGGCTGCGCGGCAGGTCTTTCTGGGCTTCAAGCGTGGTGACCACCTGCTGGAAGAACGCCAGCAATGCGCGCGCGCGCTCTAGCCCGGTGCTGTCGCGCGCCAGGTCCGTCTGGCCGTAAAAGGCGATGCTGTCCGTCCCGTTTTCCACCGTCATGCCGCCAATGGTGCGGCTGGCGCTGTTATCGGCAAAGGGAACGAGGGCGGTATCCGTGCCGGATGGGGGGTGCTGGGCTGTCATGGTCATGCCTCCTCAACTAACGCCTATCCTACCACAGTGAGACAGCATGGCGTGGATGCCGCTTGCGGTGCGTTGCGTGCACGCGGCCAAAGGGCAGGGTCATGCAGACCTGTTTCATGGCCGCGGGCAGGGCGGGAAAGGGATCAACCCCTGTTACATGGGTCAGCAGGGCCACGCTGACATGGCTGCAGCCGGGATTGCGCGTGTTGTGGCAGACATACACCCCCGTCTGCCGCCTGCGCGGATCATAGACCGCTTTCCATGTGGAGGTGGGAACAAACACCCGGTCCTGTCCTATTGCCCTGATGCTGCGTGTATGGAAGGCCGGGCCGGTCACGACATAGAGTTCCCCCTCCCGCAGGGCCAGCCTGCGCACGGCGGATTCGATGTCGGCCCACCTGCCACGGTTCAGTTCCGCGCGCTGGGGCACGATGTTGGACAGGGCGAAACTTTCCTCCTGCGCCTGCGGGTCCGGCATGTCGCCCGATGGTGCCATGTGCCCACGGTCAAAGCCGGAGCGGACATAATCTTCCAGTTCCGCGCGCAGGGTGGCGGGAATGCGGGAATCGGGGTGGAAGTCCCCCTGTCGCGGGGTGTCCATGGCGGCCCGGACCATGGCCGTATCCAGATGTTCAGCGGCCCATAGCGGCTCGTGCGCAATGCCGGAATGAAGCACGGCGAACCGCGCGTTACATAAAAGCTGTGTCTGGGATGCCAGTTGTGCGCTATCGAGCGTGGGCAACTGGCCCACGGCCCCGAAGCCGGGGCACTCCGCCGCTCGTGCGGCCACGCTGCTGGCCATGATCAGCAGGCAGGCAAGGGTCTGGATGATCCGGCCGGACAGGCGGGATATGGGCTGTGGCGTCATCGGGAAAGCGGGCTTTCATCCATGGGGCATCGACCGGCGCAGGGGAGGGGCTACGCGCCACAAGCCTGCATGCCCACAACACCCGCTGGCAGGGAAAGATTGCCTGTCATTTATCCCGCTCAGGCAGGCGGGGTCAGGGCTATTTCGACCCGGTGGGCGGGGGCAGGTCGGCCTCGTCCTGATTTTTGGACAGGGCGATGGTCACGTCCATGGTTTCCTCATTGACCAGCACGTCGAATTCGCGGTCCATCGTGGGCTTTACGCCCATCATCACCAGGTCGCCAAAGCGCAGGTGGTCCCAGTCGATCCGGTCATGAGCCTGCCGGGTCATGTCAAAGCCCAGCATGGGGTGCGCAGTGCCATCGGGCGCGGTGTAGGACCATGCGAAATGGCAGCTTGCGGGCGCATTGCGCTGGGTAAACAGCGTATGGACGAAGCCGGGCGTCACATCGGTCTGCAATGTGTTCATCAGGTAATGCGGGGCCTGCTGCTGCAGGGCGGGCGTGACCTGCGCGTTGAAAATGCCTGCCTGAATCATTTCCGGTATATGGGCCATGAATACGGCCTGATTGAGCGTGATCTCCACCCGGCATGGCGTGGTCTGGGCAAAGCGGGTCGTGATGCCCCATGCATGGGCCGTGCTGTCACCGGCCACGATCGGCGCGGGATAGGTGGGTGCGGCATGGGCCGTGTGGGGCAGGCCGCCCAGCACCACAAGCACGAGCGGCAGGCCACCCGCAATGGCGCGGCACAGCCCGTGCCGGAGTGCGGGGTGGGAGAAATATGTCAGGCTGATCAAGGGGCGGCACCGGGTCTGTCGGTTGGTTGCGTAAGGGAAAGAAAACGCTTTTACCCTGCTTCTGTCACGGGGGGCAGGGGCATGACTGCCCTGCCGCGTGTGGTGGACATATAATTAAATAATACACCCGCCTGCAACCGGGTCATGATGTATTGTTTCAGTATCGACCCGGATAAGCGGCATCCGATCATGAAAATGCCATAATAACGGCCTTTGTGTCTCCCCGTCTGGAAAGATCATGGATGGCGTGATGCTGTATGCCAGCGCGCCAGTCGTGTCAGGAGAGGGAATATGGTGGCCTGTTTTTTTTGCACTACTGTGCGCGGGGTCGGCAACTTCCATGGCTTCTGTCGCGTTGGCGCGGTCATGGCACGAATATAGCAAAAATCATGCCATAAATTGGTCAAATGGTGCCCCCATGAAAGGGGGGCATGCCACATGCCGGGAAAAAACGGCAGCTCAGGGCAGGAAGTCATGTTCGATTCAAAAATCATAGAAGTGGATGGTGTGTTCGTGGGGGCCGCCATCATTACCGGCATCGCCACATCACTGCGCTTTTATGCCGCGCATGATAGTGTCCGCTCCCTCCATAACGTCATCCTGCCGGATCTGGCGGTGCTGCGGGCGCATGTAACCCGCGCCTTCCGCCTGAAGGGGCAGCAGGATCGCCGCCCGGCGCGGGTGTAACACCATGGGCCTGAACGCAGAACGCCCCGGCGGGAACCCGTTCCCGCCGGGGCGTTGCGTATCTGCTACCGGCCGGGCCGGTCGTGTCAGCGGCTGGTGCGGCGGCCAAGCTGGCTGACATCACGCACCGCACCGCGGGCTGCGCTGGTGGTCAGGGCGCTATAGGCCTGCAATGCCACGGAAACCGTGCGCTCACGGTCCGGCTGCCAGGCGCGGTCGCCACGTTCTTCCATCCGGTCGCGGCGCGCGGCCAGTTCGGCATCAGTGACCGTGGTGCGCAGGACGCGGTTGGGGATGTCGATCTCGATGGTGTCGCCTTCCTCCAGCAGCCCGATGATCCCGCCTTCCGCCGCCTCGGGCGAGATATGGCCGATCGACAGGCCCGAACTCCCGCCCGAAAAGCGGCCATCGGTAATCAGGGCGCATTTCTCGGCCAGTCCCTTGGATTTCAGGTAGCTGGTCGGATACAGCATTTCCTGCATGCCGGGGCCGCCCTTGGGGCCTTCGTAACGGATCACGACCACATCGCCGGGCACGATGTGGTTGTTCAGGATGGCGGATACGGCGGCGTCCTGACTTTCGAAAATGCGCGCGGGACCGCTGAAGGTCAGCAGGTTCGCCGCGACACCGGCGGTTTTGACGATGGCCCCGTCCTCCGCCAGGTTGCCGAACAGCACCGCAAGCCCGCCGTCACGGCTATAGGCATGTTCCTGGTCACGGATCGCACCCTGCGCGCGGTCGGTATCAAGCGCCTTGTAGCGGCTGGACTGGGAGAAGGCCTGCGTGGTCCGCACCCCGCCGGGGGCCGCGCGGAAGAAGGTCCGTGCCGCCTCATCCACCGTGGGAGCGCTGATGTCCCACTTCTCCAGCGCCTGCGTCAGCGTGGGGGCGTGCACGCTGGGCACGTCGCCATGCAGCAGGCCCATGCGCGCCAGTTCCCCCATGATGGCGGGAATGCCACCGGCGCGATGCACGTCCTCCATATGGATATCCATGCGCGAGGGCGAGACCTTGCACAGGTTCGGCACCTTGTGGGACAGGCGGTCGATATCCGCCATGGTGAAGTGTACGCCGCCTTCATGCGCCGCCGCCAGCAGGTGCAGCACCGTGTTGGTGGAGCCGCCCATGGCGATATCGACCGACATGGCGTTTTCAAACGCGGCCTTGCTGGCGATGCCGCGCGGCAGGGCGGTGGCGTCGTCGTTTTCGTACCAGCGGCGGGCAAGGGCCACGATGTCGCGGCCCGCGCGCATGAACAGTTCGCGCCGGTCGGCATGGGTGGCGACAAGGCTGCCATTGCCGGGCAGGGCAAGGCCCAGCGCCTCGGTCAGGCAGTTCATGGAATTGGCGGTGAACATGCCCGAGCACGACCCGCAGGTGGGGCAGGCGGAGCGTTCGATCCGGTTCGACTGCTCATCGCTCACATCCGGGTTGGCCGCCGCCACCATGGAGGTGATGAGATCAACCTGCTGCTCGGTGCCGTCGTTCAGCACCTTGCCCGCTTCCATCGGCCCGCCGGAGACGAAGATGGTCGGGATGTTCAGCCGCATCGCCGCCATGAGCATGCCGGGCGTGATCTTGTCGCAGTTGCTTATGCACACCAGCGCATCGGCGCAGTGCGCATTGACCATGTATTCCACCGCATCGGCGATCAGTTCGCGCGACGGCAGACTGTACAGCATGCCGCCATGGCCCATGGCGATGCCGTCATCCACCGCGATGGTGTTGAACTCACGCCCCACGCCACCGGCTTCGGCCACCGCACCGGCCACGAGCTGCCCCAGATCCTTGAGGTGGACATGCCCGGGCACGAACTGCGTGAAGGAGTTGGCGATGGCGATGATCGGCTTGCCAAAATCACCATCCTGCATACCGGTTGCACGCCACAGGCTGCGCGCACCGGCCATGTTGCGGCCATGTGTCGTAGTGCGGGAACGATAGGCAGGCATGACGGTGACCTCACGATCAGGTATGATAAAGGGATTGAAGCTGCCTGACCGCATACAGGACACGCGGGCCACGCGCCAGCCCCAAGCTGCCGCCGGTCGCACGGGGCGGTGGGCGGGTGGCCGCAACTCCGGCTGGGACCACCCGTTTATCTGATACTTTTTTTTCCATGCACAAGGAGCGTGCACAGCATGTCCGAACCGGACCGTGAAAACCGCCAGCAGAACGCGCAGACCGCCGGCCTGCTGGAACAGTTGTATTTTCCGGTCACGGGCGTGCTGGCAGCCGGGGTGCTGGCGCTTGTCATCTTCTGGTCATGGGACTGGTTCATTCCGCTGGTGGAACACAGGGCAGGTGCCGCGCTGGGCCGAAAGGTCACGCTTGCGCACCTGCATGTCCAGCCCGGCCGGATCACCCGCATCACCGCCGATGACGTGCGGATTGACGAGCCGGAGGGCTTTGACAACCTGCCACCCTTCGCCACGGCGGACCACCTGACGATAGGCGTCAACCTGTGGCACCTGCTGGGGGGCAGGCTGGAACTGCCGGTCATCGCGCTGGACAGGCCGACAGTGGAACTGGATGCCCGCCGCGATGGGCAGGCGAATTATCATTTTCCCACCCAGGGCAAAACCGATGGCACCGCCAGCGTGCCACAGATCGGTGAACTGACGATTACTGATGGCCATCTGCACCTGGTGCATGCGCGCCTGAAAAGCGACATGCGCGCCGAGGTACACACCACCCCCGCGCAGGACAATGCCGACCCCCGCATCGTGGCGGACCTGCGCGGCACCTATACCGGGCAGGCGATTACGGGGCATTTCTCGGGCGGGGCGCTGGTTTCGCTCATGGACCGCGCGCAGCCTTACCCGATTGACGTGGTGGTGCATCATGGCCCCACGCAACTGACGCTGGTGGGGTCGGTGGATGACCCGCTCTCCTTCAGCGGCGCGCGGCTGAAGCTGACGCTGGCGGGGCCGGACATGTCGCTGCTCTATCCGCTGACGGGCGTGGTCATTCCACAGACACCGCCCTACCACGTGGCGGGCAGTCTGGATTATGTGGACCAGCGTATCCGCTTCCATGATTTCGAGGGTACGGTCGGCTCCAGCGACCTGGGGGGCACGCTGCGCATCGACCCGCATCAGGCCGTGACGTTCGTGGATACGGACCTGCATTCCCGCCATGTCGATCTGGCCGATCTGGGCGGTTTCTTCGGGGCGACACCTGGCGAGCACCCGTCCACCGCGCAGCAGGCGGCCGAGCAGAAGGCGCATGAGGCCAGCGGCGCGGTCCTGCCCACATCGCCCATCAGCCTGCCGCGGCTGCGGGCGACCAATGTCCATCTGGTCTATCATGGCGACCACATCGAGAACCAGCACACCCCGCTGGATAATATCGACGTGCTGCTCGATGTGCGCGATGGCGCCATTGATGTCCACCGCCTGAACTTCGGGGTGGGGAGCGGCAGGCTTGCCAGTAGCGGAACCTTCGTGCCCGAGGGGAACGGGGTCAATGCGCGCATCCGCATCGACATGGAGGAGATCGACCTTGCCCGCCTGATGAAGGCGTTGGGCAACTATCACGGGCAGGGCACCATTGGCGGCCATATCATGATCCATGGCCACGGCCAGTCCCTGGCCGAGATCGTGGGCAGCGGCAATGGTGGCGTGACCATGGCGCTGGATGAAGGCGGGGATATTTCCGCCATCCTGCCCGACCTTGTCGGCCTTGAGTTCGGCAAGGCGCTGCTGTCCGTCCTTGGCCTGCCCGCCCGTACCGACCTGAAATGCCTGATTGTGGACATGCCGCTGCAGGAGGGGGTGTTCCACACCCACACCATGCTGCTGGAAACGGGGGATACGCGCACCGTTGGCAAGGGGGATGTGAGCTTCAGCAACAACACCATCGACTATGCCCTCCTGTCGCGTTCACGCCATTTCGCCATCGCGTCACTGCCGGGCCCGCTCTACATCACGGGGCCGCTCAAGCATCCGCGCATCACGCCGGGGGCGGAGGTGATCGGCCGGGCCGTGGCGTCCGTGCTGACGGGCTTTGTCTTCTCCCCGGTCGGGCTGCTGCCCACGATCGAGGCCGGGGTGGGGGAGAAATCCTCCTGCGCCAGCGCGCTGCGTGAGGTCGAGGCGAATCCCGCAGCAGGTATCGCCCCCCATGCCCGCCAGCCGGGCCAGCATGCGGGCCAGCGTGGCGCGCATACGGGTGCGGCCTCCGACCGGCAGGCGGGAAAAGACGGGGATTATCGTGGCCTGAGCCGGGCGGAGCGTGATTACATCCGCTCCGTCTGGGCACGCCGGATGGACGGGCGCTAAAGGGCGAATCCCTGCTTGACCGTGCAGGCCATTTCGGCAAAAAGGAGGACAGACGTGACTGGAACCTCCCCGCATGGGGACCGTTCTGCCGTCAGGCCGGGTTAGCACAGTGGTAGTGCAGCGGTTTTGTAAACCGAAGGCCGGGGGTTCAAATCCCTCACCCGGCACCATCCATCCTATTTCAGAACATGGCATTGCGGGCATGCCGGGTGGACGGTTTCCGTCCTTCCTTCCCGGCATATGACGACCGGCCCTTGGTCGTGACCTGCTTATGGTATCAGAATAAACAGGTAATGATCTTTATTGTTGTAAACCCGCATGCCGGGGGGCACCGGCTTGAGCGGGTGGCCCATCTTGCACAATACCTGCGGCAGGCCGGGCTGCATGTCGAGATCGGTCACACACAATACAGCGGCCATGCCACCATGCTGGCCCGTATGGCGGCGCGGACGCCCGGCTGCACGCATATCGTGGCGGCGGGGGGAGACGGCACCATTGCCGAAGTGGCGCAGGGCATGGCCGGGGCAGACATCGTGCTGGCCATCCTGCCGCTGGGAACGGCCAATGTGCTGGCGCGTGAGCTTGGGCTGCCGTTCGATGTGGCGCGGGTCGCGCGTATCATCACGGCAGGCGGCAGCAGGCGCGTATGGCCGGGGCGCCTGCGCTCCAGCGCGGGGGAAGGGCTTTTCGTGCAGATGGTGGGGGTCGGGTTTGATGCCCATGTGGTCCACCATGTCTCCCTTCGCCTGAAACGCGCGGTCGGGCGCATGGCGTATGTTGCGAGCATGCTGGGCGCATTGCGGCAATACCGTTTCCCCCCCATGACTGTAACGGTGGACGGCGCGGCATATGAAGCGGCCTCGGTCATTGTATCGAAGGGCGCGCTCTATGCCGGGAAATATGTGCTGGCCCCGCAGTCCATGCAGGCGGAGCGTCTCTTTTCCGTCGTGCTGTTCCATTCCGCCGGGATCGGGGCGACGGTGCGTGCCGGGCTTGCCCTGTTGCGCGGCAATCTGGGCCGCCTGCGGGATGTGACCATCGTGCAGGCACGGGTGATTGAAATTTCCTCGCCCGCCGCCCTGCCTGTGCAGGGGGATGGCGATGCACGCGGCTTTACGCCGGTGCGCATCGACATAGCCGACCATCCCCTGCGTATTGCAGTCGCGACTGATCGGAGTGGCATCTGATGCGCCTATCCCCGGTGGAAGCGGGTGTGCCACCACCGGGGAGATGATCGGGTTTTTACCCGAACAGATGCTTTTCCCATGCCTCGACGGTGTCGCCACTGCTCATGGCCGGGTCAATCAGGCCATCGACCATGAAGGTGGGGGAGACGTGAATCCCGTTCTGGCGGGAATACTTGCACTGCCATTTGATGGCCTTCTGCAGTTCGGGCACCGCGAAGGCATCGGCCAGGGCGACACCACTATATTTTTCAATCCGGCGGATGATGTCGTTGGGTGTGGCGTCCATGTTCGGGCCGGAGCAGTGATCGGTAAACTCGAATTCCTCCCGGTGCGCGCCAATAGCGGTCATGACGGCGCGGGCGGTTTCCCTGCCGCCCTCCAGCGTGGAGGCCGCCAGGATGCACCGGACAATCACGCCGGAAAACATGTGCCATGGCTGGGAATGCAGGCGGACCCTGATCGTGATCCGGTCCTCCCCGACGCTGGCGAGCAGATCCCACAGCTTGTTGAAGGCGCGGACGGAAAAGGGGCAGGTGGGTTCGACAAAAACGTCCAGAACCTTGGGGCCATGCCCCCATTCAAGCGGGTCGGGATGCAGGGGAGTGGACATGTTTGCGGTTCCTTCCTCACGGTTGCGCGGTCTGGTGCGGACCTACGGATTTATCCATACAGGATGGGCCGGGGTTTTTTAAAACGCGGATAAATCACGTTTCGTGTTTCCCATCGTATGGGCATCGCCCCCAAAAGGCTGCATAACCGAAACATCTTCATGTCCTGTCAGGTGGTGATGCATGACCCGCACCCTTTTGCTCAAGAACGCGCTGCGTCTGGTAACGATGGACGCCGGAAGGCGGGAAATCGAGGGGGGCTGGATACTCATCCGTGACCGTCAGGTCGCCGCCATCGGCACCCCGGCCGATCCGCTGCCCGCCGCCGATGAGGTCATGGACATGGCGGGCCATGTGGTGATGCCGGGCTTGGTCAACACCCACCACCATATGTACCAGACCCTGACGCGGGTCATCCCGGCGGCGCAGGATACATCGCTGTTCGGGTGGTTGCAGGCCCTCTACCCCATATGGGCGGGACTGACGCCGGAAATGATCCGCGTTTCGGCCTGCACCGCCATGACGGAACTGCTCTGGTCGGGCTGCACCACCAGCAGCGACCACCTGTACCTGTTCCCCAATGGCGCGCGTCTTGATGATGAGATCGAGGCGGCGGCCGAGATGGGCATGCGCTTCCACGCTGCACGTGGGTCAATGAGCGTGGGGGAAAGCCAGGGCGGCCTGCCGCCTGATCGCGTGGTGGAGGACGAGGATGCAATCCTGGCCGACACACAGCGCGTGATCGAAACCTATCATGACCCCGCACCACTTGCGATGCAGCGGATTGCCGTGGCCCCCTGTTCGCCCTTTTCCGTCAGTCGGGATCTCATGCGCAATGCCGCCGCCCTTGCGCGCGCAACCGGGACCATGCTGCATACCCATCTGGCGGAAAACGCCAGCGACATCGCTTATAGCCGCGAAAAATTCAACATGACCCCCGCCGAATACGCCGAGGATACGGGCTGGGTTGGCGCGGATGTCTGGCACGCCCATTGTGTGCGTCTGGACGACGCGGGCATCCGCCGCTTCGGGGCGACCCATACCGGCATGGCCCATTGCCCGTGTTCCAACATGCGGCTGGGATCGGGGATCGCGCCGGTCCGGCGCATGGTGGCGTCGGGCATGCGCGTGGGGCTGGGGGTGGATGGGTCTGCCTCCAACGATGGAAGCCACATGCTGGGTGAGGCCCGTCAGGCCATGCTGCTTGGCCGCCTGATTGAAACGCCGGACAACCAGCCCATGATGCAGGCGCGTGAAGTGCTGGAACTGGCCACGCGTGGTGGTGCTGCGGTGCTGGGGCGTGATGATATCGGGCATCTGGCACCGGGCATGGCGGCGGACATCGTGGCGTTCGACCTGCGCGGCATCGACCATGCGGGCGCGCAGTCGGACCCGGTGGCGGCGCTGGTTTTCTGCACGCCACGCCGTGTGTCATGCAGCATCGTCAACGGGCGCGTGCTGATCCGCGACGGGCTGTTCACCGCGCACGATCCCGCCCGGCTGGCCCGGCGGCATAATGAATTGGCCCGCGAACTGCTGGAGAAGGCCTGAACCCTCCCGCCCCGCAGGGCGGTACCCGTTCAGCCCTGCGGGGGCCGCCGGCGATAGGCGCGGTAGCCCCTGCGGCCCAGGAATTTCATGACGGGCAGGCACAGGTTGAGCAGCCCCATGGAGAAAAGGCAGGCATGGGTGAATGCCTTGTCGAATACGGAACTGAACACCTCCCGGCTGTTCCGCTCGCAACACTGCATGATCCGTTCTGCGGTAACGTCCGGGTCCTGCGGCGGGTCGATGAAATTGTAGATCGAGCCGCCAGCTTCCATTTCCCGACTCAGCATGGGGGTGTTGACGCTGGCGGGATAGATGGAGGTGACCTGAATGCGGCGGGGCCGCAGTTCCTGTTCCAGCGCCCGGGCGAATCCACGCAGGCCGCATTTGGCCGCCGTATAGACGCTGCTGCCCGCCAGCGGGAAAATGGCCGCCATCGAGTTGACGAATACGATATGCCCCCCGCGCTGCATGGCGGGCAGCAGGGCGTTTGTCAGTTCAATGGGCGCGGTCAGGTCAACGGTGATCTGGTTTGCAATCGCCGCACTGTCCAGTTGCCCCACGCTCTGCGGTGCGATCACGCCCGCGCAGTGCACCAGCACGTCAATCTGCGGTGCCGTTTCAACGATGGTGGTGGCGGCCCGGTGGAGGCTGTCCATATCGGTCAGGTCACAGGCGACGGTGGTGACACCGGACATGTCCCGCGCGGTCTGGCGCGAGAGCAGGATAACGGAATACCCGCGCGCGATCATGCGCTGCACGAGCGCCTGACCGATTCCCCCCGTTGCGCCGGTTACCACGGCGACCTTGCGGGTGGAGAAACCTGTTTTTCCGTTCAGATCACTCTTTTCCAATGATTCTCTTACTTTCCTGCCTGCCGGACTGCATCATCGTGTCAGGCATGCGGCGATATGGAATATGTCCCGCTGCCTGATGCGGGCCATGTTATCTGGAACATAATAATCCGTCGATAACCCTGAGCCATCTGTGGCCCCGGATACGACAATATTTGATGGGGAAAGATTGTTTATGGATATTATATATCATTTAACCATATCATATTCCGAAATAGAAAATATGGATTATGAAAAAATCCGGATGGTTTACTGACGGACCTGAAATAGGTTCTGCATAACTTTCTGATAATCAATCTCAAGAAAACAAAATAATTTCACAATTATTTCATAATTCTTTATTGTGATTTGATATTTTGAATATTATCATGAATGAAATTCATAAATCTCAGTAATTAATCATGTATATAAGAAAAATATAAAGTTATGTTCGGGAGTATTTCCATGAAGGTTGGAAAGATACCATCCTCCCGCCCATGAATACTTCACTTCCCATAGGATCACGTAAACCCATACGGCACAGAACCATTATGGAATGAAGCGCCCGGAAGTTCCGTCCACGGTGTTTCACGTGTCCGTGCCATGGCGGTGGGAAGCAGGAATTGTCATCTGAACCGGAAGCCCGCAGGGCGTGGCGGAGAGAGTGGGATTCGAACCCACGGTACGCTATTAACGTACACACGCTTTCCAAGCGTGCGCCTTAAGCCGCTCGGCCATCTCTCCAGCCGTTATCGGTTTTTGCCTGCCTGATCAGGTGGCTGTGTCCGATGCGTGCGGAACATATCACCAATTTCTGGCGGCGCAAGAGGAAAACGCCATATCCTTTTCCTCCGGCCACGAGACTTTCATGGCCGGAGCGCAGGGGTGTTACTGGTCCATCTTCAGCGCGGCGAGGAACGCGCTCTGCGGGATCTCGACCTTGCCGAACTGGCGCATGCGCTTTTTGCCTTCTTTCTGCTTTTCCAGCAGCTTGCGCTTGCGCGAGATGTCACCGCCATAACATTTTGCCGTCACGTCCTTGGACATGGCGCCAATGGTCTCACGCGCGATGATCCGGCTGCCAATCGCGGCCTGCACCGCAATCTTGAAAAGCTGGCGGGGAATCAGTTCCTTGAGCTTGGCGCAGATCGAACGCCCGCGTGTTTCCGCGGCCGAGCGGTGAGCAATGAACGACAGCGCATCCACCGGCTCCTGATTGACCAGGATGGAAATGCGCACGAGGTCGCTCTCCTCATACCCGTCCATCTGGTAGTCAAAGCTGGCGTAACCGCGCGTGACCGATTTCAGGCGGTCGTAGAAGTCGAACACGACCTCGTTCAGCGGCAGGCGATAGACCGCCATGGCCCGGTTGCCGACATAGGTCAGGTCCACCTGTACGCCGCGGCGTTCGCTGCACAGGGTCAGGACCGCGCCAAGATATTCGTCCGGCACCATGATGGTCGCCCTGATCCATGGCTCCTCAATCTTCTCGATCAGGGACAGGTCGGGCATGTCGGCCGGGTTGTGCAGTTCCGCCGTCTCGCCATTGGTCAGCAGCATCTTGTACACAACCGAAGGTGCTGTTGCGATCAGGTCGAGATTGAACTCGCGGCTCAGGCGCTCCTGAATGATTTCCAGATGCAGCAGCCCGAGGAACCCGCAGCGGAAACCGAAGCCAAGGGCGGCGGAGGTCTCGGCCTCGTAGTGGAAGGAGGCATCGTTCAGCCGCAGCTTGGACAGGCTGTCGCGCAGTTTTTCAAAATCATCGGCCACGACCGGGTACAGGCCGCACCACACCACAGGGATGGAGGGCTTGAAGCCCGCCAGCGGCTCACTGGCCGGGCGGCGGTCATCGGTAATGGTGTCGCCCACATTAGTGTCGGCCACGGTCTTGATGGCGGCGTTGATGTAGCCGATCTCACCCGGGCCCAGCTCGTCCACATTGGTCATGCGCGGGGCGAACACACCCACCTGATCCACCTGGTGGACCACGCCGGTTGACATCATGCGGATGCGCATGCCGCGCTTCAGGCGGCCTTCCTTCACGCGCACCAGTGTAATCACGCCCAGGTACGGATCGTACCAGCTATCGACCAGCAGCGCCTTGAGCGGGGCTTCGGCATCGCCGGTGGGCGGGGGCAGGCGCTTGACCAGCGCTTCCAGAACGGCCTCGATGTTCAGGCCGGTCTTGGCTGAAACCTCGACCGCGTCATCGGCGGGAATACCTACCACTTCCTCGATCTGCTCCTTCACGCGCGGGCAGTCGGCGGCGGGCAGGTCAACCTTGTTCAGGACCGGCACGATCTCGTGGTTGGCGTCGATGGCCTGATACACATTGGCCAGCGTCTGCGCTTCCACCCCCTGTGACGCATCGACCACCAGCAGCGATCCCTCGCACGCGGCAAGCGAGCGGCTGACCTCATAGGCGAAGTCAACATGGCCCGGCGTGTCCATGAGGTTGAGCACGTAGGTCTTGCCATCTTCGGCAGGGTAGGCCAGGCGCACGGTCTGCGCCTTGATGGTGATGCCACGTTCACGTTCCAGATCCATATTGTCCAGAACCTGATTGGTCATTTCCCGCTGTGTCAGCGCGCCGCAGGCCTGGATCAGGCGGTCGGCCAGGGTGGATTTCCCATGGTCGATATGCGCGATGATCGAGAAATTGCGGATCAGGGAGAGGGGCGTGTCGGTCATGGGCGAGACATAGTGTAAATTCGTGGGAAAGTCAGCCGCTACCTGTCATGGCCAGGTGGAAAATATCACCGGTGCCGCGAACGTGCGTTACATGCAGGCCATGGTGATGCGGTGGATGCGGGTACCGCCATCCATGATGATTTCCTGTTCATCCATTCCGGCCAGCGCGCGGATGCGGACAAGCTCGTGCAGCGGGGTAGTGACAGGGGCGTCATGCCAGCGTTCCACCACCACGCCACAGCAGGGTGTGCCCCGTGGGGTGTGGAGCAGCACCCGGTCCGACTGGCGTATCGCGGCGGTGGGCGAGACGATCAGCGTCCCCCCCCGGCGAAAGATCGGTTCCATGCAATCACTATCCACATGCACGGCATAGGAATGATGGTCCGCCATGCCGTGGAAGTCCCATTTTTCCCATGATTCGCCATCGGGCAGGCCAGTCTCGTCAAACAGTTCGGGATGGGCCAGTTGGGAAAACGACACGATCTTCAGGTGCGAATGGTGGGCCTTGCCGCCTGTTTCGGGGTCATGATGGCCCGATAGCAGGCGGCTGAACCCTTCGAACGAGATGCCTGTGGCCGACAGGGTGCGCGCAAGGCTTTCCGTGCCCGGCCAGCGGGGGCGGCCCGCAGGCGTGATCCGCTTGGAGGGGTTGAAGGTGGTGCTGTCCAGCCCCGCCGCCCGTGCAAGGCCGGAGGGGGTCAGCCCGCGTTCCGCGGCCAGACGGTCCAGGGCGCGCCAGATATCGGTATGGCTGATCATGTCGGCAGTTTCAGTATTTCGGTCCGGTGGCGGGCGTGGCCCTGTTCGGTCAGGGCGAATCGTTCATCCTGACCCCTGCATGCCAGCCCCATGCCCTCCAGCCGGCGCAGGCAGGGGTCATCGCGCAGGCCGGTGGGGCGGCCATCATGTCCGCTCAGTTTCAGCCGGTGCAGCGCGCTGCGGCAGCACGATTCAAGATAGGGTTCATTCCACATGGGGCAGGGACCGCTAGGAAACAGATGACGGCCCCGCCGCTGTTCCACGACAGGCCGTGACATGGGTTCAGGCATGGTCAGGCAGATATGCTGGCATTTTGCTTACTGGGGTTGGCGCGGTCTGTCCACCACGTGGGGTGGCGTCCCCTGCGCCTGCATGGAAGGTGGCATGTGCTGCGTGCCCTACGTTTTTGGAAACGGGTTATTATATCTTTTAACGAACATGGCACATTGTCATATTTCTGACCCGGATGTGATACATGTTTCGGTAAAGTGCATGTAGAAATCCATAATCCAAGGCAGTCTTTATGAAATTTCGGGAATATATTCTTGTTCTGTCCCTGGCCGGGGCACCTTTCATTCCGTCTGTCGGCGCGCTGGCGGCGGATTGCAGCAACGGCCAGAACACCCCCAAATGGGATGTGATCGGCCGCGCAGCCCAGGCCGAGGACTGTGCGAACAATCGTGTCCAGTCCTATCAGGACCGCGTCAACCAGAACGTGCAGCAGCGCGAACAGGCCCTGCGGGACGGCTCGCAGAACCTGCGCAAGGATTATGACGACAAGGTGAACTCCGCGCGTCAGAACACGGTTGGCCGGTGGGACAGCGCCCGTGACGCCGAAAAGCAGAAGCTGACGGATGAACGCGCGCGCGTTGACCAGACCATCCAGAACGGTCGCGACCGCCTTGATGCGATTCGCAACGCGCCCAAGAACCGGCTCGACTCCCTGCGCAACGCCGGCAATGCGGAGCGCCAGCGCTGGGACAATCTGAAAAGCCAGACCGGCTCCGATGTGAACAGCCTTCTTGGCGGTTCGGGCCAGTAAATGAAAAGGCCGGTGCCTGCGGGCACCGGCCTTTTTTTATCCCGATCTGAACGGGCAGGGATGCCGGTCCTCTCCCGTCAGGACAGGACCAGCCTTTCCCCCTGTTTTCAGTCCGCCTTTACCGTCAGCGTGAATGGCTGTTCCGCCTGCCCGTCGGGGCCGGGTTCGACCTGTAGCAGGTAAAGGTCATCGTGCAGGACAAGCCATGCCTGCGCATCGCTGTTCTGTACAAGGCGCGGGTCGATCAGGCGCAGGACCGCATTGCCGGGTTTCGCGTCCAGCCGCGCCGTGACCTTTTCCCCCTTATGCAGCCCGAGGCGATAGACGCAGGTCGCGCCGTGGTGCAGGGTTGCCTGCAACTGGATCTGCGCGCCGGGTTGCAGGTTCTGCGGCGGATTGCAGAACGGGGGCACGTTCTGCATGTTTTCCAGCATGGTGCGCACATCCCGGGGCTTGGTGATGGGCGTGGGGCCGAAACCATAAAGTGAGAGATGCCCGGGGTTCAGGATACCCACGGTCATGTTGTGGCCCGTACGGTCCACCAGCAGCCATGCGATGCTGTCCGCCCCCGCATGCTGCCTGTTGCCGGTCATGAACAGGATGTCGCCTACGGGCTGGAGCGGGCCTGCAACCTGCATGTTCTGCACGAAACTGTCATATTGCGCGCCCAGTTCCTGCTTCAGCACGATCGACAGCGGCCCCGCGCCAAACAGGTTGGTATCAGCCGCGTAATGCCCGCTGGCGGCGGCAAGCTGGTCGGCCAGTGCGGTATCCGTAGCAGCCGCCCGCGCGGGCCGGTCCGTTGCTGTGCAGAGTGTGAGCAGGCCAAGAAGGCAGAGGGCGGAGCGGGATATGTTCGGCACGGGCAGACCTTTTTCCTGAGCACATAAAAACATGCCCGGCAGTGCCGGGCATGAATGAAACGCTCAGTTACGGGTCAGGTTGCCGCTCCGCTCAGGTGCGGGGCCGCTTGCGCGAGGACGCAGCCCCACGCGGCGGGCCACCAAACCCGCCGGGACGGCCACCGCCACCACCGGGCTTGCGGGCGAACGGGCGGCCACCACGCGGCGGGCCGCTGCGGCGGGCGCCACCACCACCAGCGGGGGCGCTGGCGGGTGTGATCTGCACTTCGTCATTCTCGATCGAGGCGATGCACGAACGGAATTTGTCTGTGGAATCCGGCGTGATCTCGAACAGGGTCTGGGTATCGTTGATGCGGATGGCGCCAATATCGGCCTTGCGCACACCGCCCAGGCGGCAGATCAGCGGGATCAGCCATTTCGGGTCAGCCTTTTCCTGCCGGCCCACATTCATGGCGAACCATGCACCCGGTTCGGCGCTGGCGTAGCTGTCACGCGTGGGGCGGGGGCCGTCACGCTCGCTACGCTCACGCACGGGGCGCGGCGCGTCGGGCGTGATGTGGCGCACGTTTTCCGGCGCGGGCAGGCGGGCGCGGTACATCTGCAGCAGGGCAGCGGCAAGCTGTTCGCTGGTGCGGCCCTCGACAAGCTGGCCAACCAGTTCCGCATCCGCTTCGGCCACGTCCTCGTTCAGGGCGGGATCGGCCAGCAGGCGCTTGGCGTCATTGGCGCGGATCTCGGCAGCCGTGGGCACGCCCGACCATGTGGCCGTGATCTTCGCACCCTGCATCAGGCGCTCGGCCCGGCGGCGCTGCGACATGGGAACCATCAGCACGCACACGCCCTTGCGGCCCGCGCGGCCCGTGCGGCCCGAACGGTGCAGCAGGGTGGCCGGGTCGGTCGGCAGCGTGGCGTGGACAACCAGCGCCAGTGCCGGGATGTCGATGCCACGGGCCGCCACGTCGGTCGCGACGCACACATTGGCCTGGCCCTTGCGCAGGCTGTCGATGGCGCGGGTGCGCTCGTTCTGTCCCAGTTCACCCGACAGCGCGACGGAGGAGAATCCACGCTCCACCAGTGCGGCCTGCATGTGGCGCACCATCTCGCGCGTGGCGCAGAACACCATGGTGGTCTGGCTGTCGGTATAGCGCAGGACGTTCACCACGGCGGGGATCAGTTCACGGGCATCGGCCACCACGGCGCGGTATTCGATGTCGGCATGCTGCTTCGCGCCCGACAGGGTGTCGATGCGCACGGCGTCATTCTGGTAGCGCCGGGCCAGCGATGCGATTTCCTTGGCGATCGTGGCGGAAAACAGCAGCGTGCGCCGGGTCTTGGGCATGGCGTCAAGCAGCTGCTCAAGCTCGTCACGGAAGCCGAGGTCAAGCATCTCGTCCGCTTCGTCCAGCACGACCACGCGCAGGTCGGACATGTCCAGACGCCCGCGCGACTGGTGGTCGCACAGCCGTCCCGGCGTGCCGACCACGATATGTGCGCCAAGCTGCAGGGCGCGGGCTTCACGCCGCGCGTCCATGCCGCCGATGCACGATACGATACGCCCGCCAGCCGGGGCATACAGCCATGTCAGTTCACGCGTGACCTGCATGGCGAGTTCACGCGTGGGGGCGATGATCACGGCCAGCGGCGGACCCGCCGGGCCAAAACGTTCGGCTCCACCCAGCAGGGTGTCGGCCATGGCCAGACCGAAGGCTACGGTCTTGCCGGAGCCGGTCTGGGCGGAAACGAGCAGGTCGCGGCCTTCGGCTGCGACATCCAGAACAGCTTTCTGGACGGGAGTCGGGGCATCGTACCCACGCTCGTCCAGCGCGCGTTGCAGGGCGGGGTGGGTTTCGGGAAACGGCATATATCGGGCAATCCGGACAGAACATGAAGAACACAGGCGACGCAGGAAGGAAACTGGCCGCCGGCCGTTCATGCGTCAGGGGAGAAGGCCGGTGCATAAAGAATGATTGCCCCAAAAGCCAGAAATAATAATGCGCGGCCCGTTTTCCCCCTCTGCCCGCGCCGTTCAGGGCACCAGCACGGCCGCGCCCTCGAAGCGCCCGTTGCGCAGGTCATCAAGCGCCCTGTTGGCCTCGCGTAGCGGATAGGTGGTGGTGGTGGTGCGGATTCCCACACGCGGCGCGATTTCAAGGAAATCAATGCCATCCTGCCGCGTCAGGTTAGCGACCGAGACGATCTGGCGCTCCTCCCATAACAGGTCATAGGAAAAGGCGGGGATTTCACTCATGTGAATCCCGGCGCAGACCACGCGGCCCGCCTTGTGCACGGCCTTGAGTGCCGCGGGCACCAGTGACCCCACGGGGGCGAAGATGATGGCGGCGTCAAGCTGTTCGGGCGGTGCTTCATCCGAGCCACCTGCCCATACGGCCCCCAGCGTGCGGGCGAATTCCTGCGTTTTCGTATCCCCCGGCCGGGTGAAGGCATAGACCGAGCGGCCCTGCCACATGGCCACCTGTGCGATGATGTGGGCCGCCGCCCCGAAGCCGTACAGCCCGATGCGCCGCGCATCCGTGCCCGCCATGACCAGCGACCGCCAGCCGATCAGCCCCGCGCACAGAAGCGGCGCCATGGCGACATCATCATCCCCATCGGGCAGGGGAAAGGTGAAATGCGCGTCCGCCACCGCCAGCGTGGCGTAGCCGCCATCGCGCGTGTAGCCGGTGAACAGCGGGTGGTCGCACAGGTTCTCGTGCTGGGTCTCGCAGTAATG
The DNA here is from genome assembly GCF_003403295.1 of Komagataeibacter melaceti. Lineage (GTDB taxonomy): Bacteria > Pseudomonadota > Alphaproteobacteria > Acetobacterales > Acetobacteraceae > Komagataeibacter > Komagataeibacter melaceti. The sequence goes on from NZ_QUWV01000070.1 coordinate 47,455, forward strand.
GCAGCAGCCGCAGGTATGGCCCAGCCACGGTATGCCCACGCGCTGGCCCAGCTTCAGGTCTGTCACGCCGGGGCCGATGGCGTCGATGCGGCCCACGATCTCGTGCCCCGGTGTCAGCGCATGGCCGGGAAAGGGCAGGTCCGCGTCCACCACGTGCAGGTCCGTGCGGCACACGCCGCAGGCCCCGACCTTGACACGGATCTGCCCGTTGCCCGGTTGCGGGTCCGGCAGTTCGGTCCATTGCAGGGGAGTATGGGGGGCAAGCAGTCGCATTGCGTACATGGTCCGGTCCTTGGGCTATCGGTGCGGCCTGTCGGTCGCCAGTGCAGTTGCGGCCATGGATACCATGCCTGCGCGCCCATGCGGCATGACATGCATCATCTTGTTATCACAACGCGGTGCGGTAGGGGGTCAGGGCGTCGAGCGCGGGTAGCTCGGCCTCGATCGCCGCGCGTTCGCGTCCCAGGAAATCACCCACCGCCGCCCGCAGGCCGGGATGGGCAATCCAGTGCGCGGAATGGGTCAGGCAGGGGCGGTAGCCGCGCTGGAGCTTGTGTTCGCCCTGTGCTCCGGCCTCCACCCGTTTCAGCCCGTGGGCGATGGCGAAGTCGATGGCCTGATAATAGCACAGCTCAAAATGCAGGAACGGCCAGTCACCTTCCAGCCGCCCCCAGTTGCGCCCGTACAGCGTATCGCGCCCCATGAGGTTGAGCGCACCGGCCACGGGGGTGTCGCCCTGCCGTGCAATCATGAGCACCACCCGGTCCCCCAGCCGTTCCGATAGCAGGCGGAAGAAGGTGGGCTGGAGATAGGCCCGGCCCCATTTGCGGTCCACGGTGGAAAGGTAGAACCCGTAGAAGTCACGCCACAGGGCGGGGGTGATCTCCGTGCCGCGATAGGTATGGAAGGTCAGCCCGCAGGCATGGGCGTCGCGCCGTTCGCGGCGGATGGCCTTGCGCTTGCGCGAGGCGAGGGACTCGAGAAAATCGTCAAAGCTGGCATAACCCTCGTTATCCCAGTGGTACTGCACGCCCAGCCGCTGCAGCCACCCGTTACGGCCCAGCAGGTCATATTCATGGCCGGTGCAGAACGTGACATGGACGGAGGACAGGCCCAGTTCCTCACAGGCCTGCCGCAATGCGCGCGCGGCCATCTGGCGCAGGGCATCGGCATCGGGGGCATCCGCATGGACCAGCAGGCGCGGCCCCGGCACGGGGGAAAAGGGAACGGCCACCTGTAATTTGGGATAATATTCGCCACCCGCGCGGGCAAAAACCTGCGCCCATTGCTGGTCGAATACATATTCACCAAAGGAATGGCTCTTGGCGTAGAAGGGGGCCACCGCCAGCAGGCGGCCCGTGCCATCGCGCATGGCCAGGTGCTGGGGCATCCAGCCCGCATCGGGGCTGGCGGAACCGCTATCCTCCAGCGCCGAGAGGAAGGCGTGGCTGACGAAGGGATTGTCATTGCCCGCGCAGGCATCCCATTCCCCCGCCGGGATTTCGGCTATGGCGGGGTGCAGGGTCATGGTGGGGCCGGTCATGACCGGCGCACCGGTGGGCGGGCCGTGTGGGGCGGTTGGGTCATGACGGGCTCCCTTGTGTCAGTGTGGCCGGGGCATCAGCCGATTTCGAACAGGCCTTCCACTTCCACCGCCGAATCAAGCGGGAGCGAGGGCACGCCCACGGTGGAGCGGGCGTGGCGGCCCGCATCCCCGAACACCGCGACCGCCAGGTCAGACGCCCCGTTCATGACGGTGGCATGCTGCGTGAAGTCCGGCGTGCAGGCAATGAATCCGCCCAGCCGCACCACGCGCCGCACGCGCGACAGGTCGCCCACGGCGGCCTTTACCTGCGCGATCACGTTGATCATGCTGTAGCGCGCGGCCTCGACCGCCAGTTCCACCGCAACGGTGCCGCCCAGCTTGCCTGTGGTCAGCAGCTTGCCATCAACCAGCGGCAACTGCCCCGATACCGTCAGCATGGACCCGCTGAGCACGGCCGTCACGTAATTCGCAACGGGCGTGGCAGGCGTGGGCAGCACGATGCCAAGCTGCTTGAGGCGCTGTTCAGGGGTTTTGTCAGGCATCACGGTCATCCTTGTATCTGGGGCGGTCGGGTGGGGCCGGTTTCAGCCGACCAGTCGCAGCCCGCGCCGCCGGGGGGGCGTATCATCACCATCGTCATGGCCGGACTCGGGCAGGTCAAGTGGCAGCATGGGGGCCGGTGTGTCCGCCATCATGTCTTCATGCGGGGCGTCGGGCAGCCTGCGGCCCAGATAGGCATCAGACAGCGCCCGGAATGCGTAGTCCAGCATGGATGTCGCGTAGGATGCAACAGGATCGCCCTCCACCGTGCCGGCGGGGCCGAAATGGCTGTAGGCGAAGGCCTCGACATAGCTTTCCAGCGGCGCACCATACTGCAGCCCGATGCTGACCGCCTGGCCCAGCGTGTCCATGAGGCCACGGACCATCGGGCTTTCGCGCGTAGGCGTCAGGCTGACCTCGCCCAGCGACCCGTCGGCATATTCCCCCGTGCGCAGGAACAGGCGGTGGCCGCCCACGCTGGCCTTCTGGGTAAAGCCGCCATGGCGGGGCGGCAGGTGGCGGCGCACGCCGCGTTCCAGCCCCGAGCGTGTGGCCAGCGTGTCACGCGTGGCGTCGGGGCGCGGGGGCATGCGGTCGGCAAAACCACCCAGCGCGCGGTGCATGGCCTGATGGGCCATGGCGCCGGGCAGCGGCAGAACGGTTTCACCCGCCAGCGTGGCCGCGAACGCCGCTTCCAGCGTCAGGCCGCGCGCGGCAAGGCGCGCCAGCGTGCTCGTGGCCAGCCGCCCGTCCATGCGCAGCGGCGAAAAGACGGGGGCGAGGCCGCAGGACTCCACGCCCAGCAGTGCATCTATGGGGCCGGGGGCGGAAAAACCGGTTTCCACCCGGGCGGCGGGCTGGTCGGTGGCGATGGCGGCTTCCTGCCATACGGCGCGGGCGACCTCGCTTATGCCGGGAACAACGCTGCGCACGGGGGGCAGGGGCATGGCGTCCGCGCCCTCGCCGGAATGGGCGACAAGGGTGGCCAGCGCCACGATGCTGCACGCCGCGTCGCGCCCGGCCTCGCTGTCATAATCCAGACCCATGCCCGCAAGGCAGGCATCAAGGTTGGTGAGCTGGAGGGTGCCGGCGGTGGGCGGGCGCTCGTGGCCTTCTTCCACCACGGGGCGCAGGTGCGCGCGGGTCGGGCCGTGGGGGTCGGGCAGCGGCAGTTCACCGTTGCGCATATGGGCTTTCTGCCGCGAAACCGCGCGCAGCACCCGGGCGAGCAGCCGTAGCGCCACCACGAAGTCCTGCGCCATGAACCCATTATCCGCCTCGACAAAGGCGGCGAGGTTGACCACGAAGGCGGGCCTGCGGTCATGGTGGCCATGCCACAGGCTTTCCGCCGGGGCGGCCTGGCGCATGAGCAGCAGGCACGACAGCGTGCGGGCGACCGGGCGGATGACGGGGCCGGAGATTTCTCCCATGCACAGGTCATCTATCCATCGCGCCGCCTCGGTCGGCAGGCTGGCGGGGCCGTGGCCGGGGGCCAGCCGGGCCAGGGCCTCGGCTGCCGTGTCATCCCAGTCCGCGGGCAGGGTAACGGAACGTGGTGCGGCGTCGGGGTCGGCTGCGGCCTCGACGGTGCGCATGCGCACGCCGTTCCAGTGGCTTCGTGCTGTCATGCCCACTGTTCTACCGGCAGCCGCACGCGCGGCGGAACCCGTTCGGGCCGGAGTCGCAACTATACATTCCACTGGATACCGTGGATATGGGGGATAACTGGAAAGTCGTGCCGGACAGCCCGCTTTCCGGCGGTCCGGCGCGGTTTTTTCCGCCACCGGCACGGCTCACGCGCGGGAATCACTCTATTTCCCCGGACGGAAATGCACACCCGTGCAATCTGATCCCGCAGATGTGACAGAGCCATGTGCATAATGCGCGTGGACCACGCGGGGGCGCGCGGATTAGGCTGCGCGCATGGCAAATCTAGGCACCCGTATCTACACCCGATTCAAGGGGCGGCTGGTTGGCAAGGATGCCGATGGCCGCTGCTATTATGAGGCCCGTACCCTCAACCGCACCGGCGGCGGGGAAAAGCGGCATGAACGCTGGGTCATCTACCACAAGGGCGAGGACGCATCCGCCGTGCCGCCCGAATGGTGGGGCTGGCTGCACCATATGGACGCCGAACCCCTGCCCGAGAGCGCGCGCCAGCCATGGCAGCAGCCCTGGCAGCCCAACCGGACCGGCACGCCGGAGGCCTATCACCCCCCCGGCAGTGACACGCAGGGCGGCCAGCGGGCTTCTACCACCAGCGATTATGAGGCATGGTACCCCGAGGGATGAAGTCCCCGGCGTAACCTGTTAGGGTCGCGCCATTGCAGATTGGGGAAGCTTAGCCATCATGGTTGCTGCTGTTTCAGGGCGCGCGGGCCGTCAGCCGGGCGAACTTTTCGCCGGTTTCGCGGTGCTGGCGGTACTCGCGGGGTTGCTGGCCTACGCTGTGGTGGACAAGGGACGCCCCCATGAATCGGGCTACCGGCTGAACGCGGGCTTTGCGCATATCGACGGCCTGTCCGTAGGGTCGGACGTGCGGCTGGCGGGCATTACCGTGGGGCAGGTGGTGGAGGAACGGGTTGACCCGAAAACCTACGCGGCACAGGTCACCTTTACGGTGCGGCCGGACATAAAGCTGCCTGATGATACGGCGGCCATCATCACCAGCGACAGCCTGCTTGGGGGCAAATACATCGCCCTTTCACCGGGGGGGGATGACAGGATGCTGGCCCCCGGCGGCACGATCGGCCAGACGCAGGGCGCGATCAGCCTGGAACAGCTTCTGAGCAAGTTCATCTTCTCCGTAACCGATACATTGACCGCGAACCGGCAGAACAAGGCCGCGCAGCCGCCCGCGCCTGCCGCACCGGATGCGCCATGACCTCCGCCATGCCCGATGACGCCGCCATGCCCGCCATATGGCCCCAGTCCGATGGCACGCCCGTATCCTGCCGTGACAAACTGCTGGTATTGCAGGAAAACCATGCCGAATTGCAGGGGATCATGCGTGATGCGTTCGAGGATGCGATCCTGATGGGCGTGGATGAGGCCGCGATGCGCCAGATCCTGCATGATATGGTCAACAGCCTGCGGAGCCCGAAGGCATGAAACGGCTCGCCACCGCCTGCCTGCCCGCCCTGTTTCTGGTCTGCCTGCCTGCCTGCGCGGGCGCGGTCGAATGGCTGGCCGCCCCCGCCATCTACCCGCCCGATACATGGCAGGGAAAATCGGTCGCCCAGATCCGGGTGCTGGACAAGCTCGATGCCCATGTCCAGACGCTGAGCGTGCCCGTGGGGCAGGATGTGGCCTATAAAAGCCTGACGCTGCACGCGACATCGTGCCTGCAGCGCCCCCCGACCCTGCCAGCCGATGCAGCGTCGTGGCTGGATGTGCGCGACGCGCATGCGGGCATGGCCGGATTCCAGGGATGGATGGCGGTTGCGGAACCGGGAACAGGCGTTTTCCAGAACCCGCTTTATGATGTGCAACTGGTTGGCTGTAGTGGTGATAACGTAGCCCCCGTGCCGCCGCCGCTTGCCGTTGTTGCGGCACAGGCCCCGGCGGCACCCGGCGCCACCCCTGCCGAAACACCTGCCGCGCCCGCCGGTAACGCGGCGCCCGTTCCCACTGATGGCGCGCCGCAGCCGCTCTCCCCCATGCAGGCACCCGTGGTGGTGACGCCGCCCGCGTCCCCGCCTGCTTCATCCGCGCCCGCCGCCCCGGACAGCGGGGGGGCTGCCCCGCTGATGCTGCATTAGAAATTAGAAAATAGTTTAATTTATATCGTATCAATGCGGGCCGCCATCCGGGCCGGTTCCGGGGTTGCTTATCCACCTGCTTTACCGGAGGCTAGAACCATCATGAGCAAGATATCTTCCTTTCCTTCGCTCGATCGGCTGCCTCCGCCCGCCAGGGCGGCGTTCCTGCTGGATTTTGATGGTACGCTGGTCGATATCGCCCCCACGCCGGAATCCGTCGTCGTTGCACCCGGCCTGCTCGATACGCTGCGGCGGCTGCGTGACAAATGTGGTGATGCGCTGGCTGTCATTTCCGGGCGTCCGATTGAACAGATCGACCATTTCCTTGGCGATGTGCCCTATGCCGTGGCGGGGGAGCATGGCATCGCCATCCGGCATGCGCCGGGGCAGGCGATAGAACGCTCCGCTTTGCCGCCCGTGCCCGCCGCATGGTTCGAGCAGGCCGACAGGCTGGCGCAGGCCCATCCCGGCGTGCGGATCGAGCGTAAGAAGGCGGGTCTTGTCCTGCACTATCGCGGCGCGCCGGATGCCGGGCCGATGCTGGGCAGGATCGCGGATGAATGGGTGGCCACGACAGGTGGCGTGTTCCACGTGCAGGCCGCCAAGATGGCGTGGGAAATCCGCCCGGCGGGCGTGGACAAGGGGCATGCGGTGGAAGCCCTCATGCAGGCCGCGCCCTTTGCCGGGCGTGCGCCGGTTTTCGTGGGGGATGACGTGACCGATGAGGACGGCATCCGCATGGCGGTGCAACTGGGGGGTATCGGGCTGCGTATTCCGGTTGATTTTCCTGATCCCGCAACTTTCCGCGCCTGGCTTGCGCATCTTGCACAAGGGGGGAATGACGCATGGGGCGGCTGATTATCGTTTCAAACCGTGTGCCTTCCCCGCGTGAGCGCAGCCAGCCCGCCGGTGGTCTGGCCGTCGGCTTGAAGGACGCCCTGCGGGAAGGTGAATCACTCTGGTTCGGCTGGTCGGGCAAGCAGGTGCAGCTTCATGGTGGCGACCCGGTGCCACGGCTGGACCGCGTTGATAACGTGACCTATGCCACCATTGATCTCACGCCCCAGCAGTACGAGGGGTTCTACCAGAATTTTTCCAACGGCATCCTGTGGCCGCTGTTTCACTACCGTGTCGGGCTGATGAACTATTCCCGCACGGACTGGGAAACCTATCTTGCGGTCAACGCCATGTTCGCCCGCACGCTCCTGCCCCTGCTGCGCCCCGATGATGTGATCTGGGTGCATGATTACCACCTGTTCCCGCTGGGTCAGGCGTTGCGTGACCTTGGCGTGCGGTGCCGGATCGGTTTCTTCCTGCACATTCCCTTCCCGCCATGGAGCCTCGTGCGCGCGCTGCCGGGGGCGGACCTGCTGCTGGAGGATATGCAGAGCTATGACCTCGTTGGCGTACAGACCGCCGAGGACGCCGAGAACCTGAATCAGGCGCTGCGGGTGAACGGCCTGCCTGAACGCGGGCAGGCGTTCCCCATCGGGATCGACCCCGATGAATTCCGCGCACAGGCGGAAAAAAGCATGAAAGGCCCGGAGGTGGCGCGGCTGGAGGGCAGCCTGCGTGGGGCGAGCCTGGTGCTGGGCGTGGACCGGCTGGACTATTCCAAGGGGCTGCCGGAGCGCTTTCGTGGGTATGAGGCGTTTCTGGCGCGTTACCCCGAACATCGTGGCAAGGTAACCTTCCTGCAGGTCGCCCCCATCTCGCGCGGGAGCGTGGAGGAATACCGCCAGCTCCGCCGCCAGCTTGATGAACTGACCGGCCGGATCAACGGGGCCTATTCCGAATTCGACTGGACGCCGATCCGCTACATCACCCGCCCGCTCCCGCGGGAGGTGCTGGCCGGGTTCTACCGCCGGTCGGAAGCGGCCCTGATCACTCCGCTGCGCGACGGGATGAACCTTGTGGCCAAGGAATATGTGGCAGCGCAGGACCCGGCCAATCCGGGCGTGCTGATCCTGTCGCATTTCGCGGGGGCGGCACCGGAGATGGAAGAGGGGATTCTGGTCAATCCCTATGACCCGGACGAGATTGCCGATGCGCTCCACGCCGCCCTGACCATGGGGCTGGCGGAGCGGCGCACACGCTGGCAGGCGCTGGAGCGTGAGGTCAGCCGCACCACGGCCATAAGCTGGGCGGCCGACTTCATGCGCGCGCTTGAGGCCGCACCCGCCGCCTGCCGGACATAGTCTGCCATGCGTGCGCTTGGTCTGCTTATGGTGGTGGCAGGCTGCGCCGCGCTGGGCGTGGCGTGGTGGAGTGAGCATATGCTGGGCATCGTGCCATGCGGGCTGTGCCTGCTGGAACGCTGGCCCTATCGCATCATGATCGGGCTTGGCCTTGGCATACTGGCGCTGCCCGATGCCATGGGGCGGTTCCTGTCATGGCTGTGCGTCATCGCCCTGCTGTCGAGCGTGGTGCTGTCGGGCGTGCATGTGGGGGTGGAGCAGGGATGGTGGCGTAGCCCGCTGTCGGAATGTCGGGCGCCCGTTTTCCATGGCGGCAGCATTTCCGAGCGTCTGGCCGCCATGCCGCGCCACGCGGCCAAGCCGTGCGACGCGGCAACGTATCTGGTACCCGGCCTGCCGCTATCCATGGCGGCGATGAACGGACTCTATGCCCTGTTGCTGATCGTGCCTGTGCGCCGGGGGCTGAAGGTCAGGGTCAGGGCAAGGTTCCGCGGCCGCGGCCAAAAAACAATCCAATGATGAACAGGACGATGAAGACAAAGAAAAGGATCTTGCCGAAATAGGCAAAGGTGTCAGAAATGCCGCCGAAGCCAAAAACCGCGGCGATCAGGGCCAGGACAAGGAATGTGATGGTCCAGCGTAACAGGTCCATGATCCGGTTCCTTCCGATCGTTGTTGTGACAGGCGCGGGATTGACATCCGCCCTATAACAATGCGCCAGAAAGCAGCCGGTTCATCGGCGCAGGTGATTTTGGCCAGACCGGGCGGGAGGCAAGGCATGACAGCAGGCAGTGGCACAACCGGATTTCATGGGCTGTACCAACACGGATTCGCCCGTGTGGCGGCCTGCACGCTGCCCGTGGCGATGGCCGACCCGATGGAAAACGCCCGGCGCACGCATGAGAGCATCCGCGCATGCCATGATGACGGCGCGGTGGTGGCCGTCTTCCCTGAACTCGGGCTGTCCGGCTACGCGATCGAGGACCTGCGCCAGCAGGACGTGCTGCTTGAGCGGGTGCATGATGCGCTCGGCTGGCTTGCGCGCCAGACGGCGGGCCTGCTGCCGCTGGTGCTGGTGGGCGCGCCGCTGGTGCATGGAAATGCGCTGTACAACTGCGCCATCGCCCTGCATGACGGGCGGATACTGGGTGTCATCCCCAAATCCTACCTGCCCAATTACCGCGAGTTCTATGAGGCACGACAGTTCACGGCCGGGGCCGGGCTGCGTGGCGCGCATATCGGCATAGGCGGCCAGGACGTGCCCTTCGGCACCGACCTGCTGTTCCATGCCAGTGGTGTTGCGGGGCTGGTGGTCGCCGCCGAGATCTGTGAGGACATGTGGGTGCCCCAGCCGCCGGGCATAGAGGCGGCACTTGCCGGGGCCACGGTCATTGCCAACCTTTCCGCCAGCAACATCACGGTTGGCAAGGCGCGCACCCGCACGCTGCTGTGCCAGTCCCATTCGGCACGGTGTATCTGCGCCTATCTGTACGCGGCGGCGGGGGAAGGCGAATCCACCACCGATGTCGCGTGGGACGGGCAGGCCTCGATTTTTGAAAATGGTGCGACGCTGGCGGAAAGCACGCGTTTTCCCACCGGCCCGGTATCGGTCATGGCCGATATCGACCTGGACCTGCTGCGTCAGGAACGCCTGCGCATGGGCACCTTCGCCAACAATCGCGCCCATGCTGCAGCACGGGAATGGCGCAGCATCCCGTTTCAGGTCACGCCGCCTGCCGCAAATATCGGCCTGCGCCGCGCCATTCCCCGTTTTCCGTTCGTGCCCAGTGACCCGGCGCTGCTCGATCAGGACTGTTACGAGGCCTTTACCATACAGGTCACGGCGCTGAAGCGGCGGCTGGTGGCGTCGGGGGCAAAAACCATGGTGATCGGGGTATCGGGGGGGCTGGATTCCACCCATGCCCTGCTGGTCGCCGCGCGCGCGGCGGATGAAAGCGGGCTGGGGCGGCAGGCCGTGCTGGGCTACACCATGCCCGGTTTCGGCACCAGCAGCGACACCCATGGCAATGCCCATGAACTCATGGCCGCCCTTGGCATACAGGCCCATGAAATTGACATACGCCCTACCGCCCGGCTGATGCTGGAGCAGATGGGCCACCCCTTCGGCCGGGGGGAGGCGGTGTATGATGTCACGTTTGAAAACGTGCAGGCGGGCCTGCGCACCGATTACCTGTTCCGCCTGGCCAACCAGTCCGGCGGGATCGTGATTGGCACGGGCGACCTGTCCGAACTGGCGCTGGGGTGGTGCACCTATGGCGTGGGTGACCAGATGGCGCATTACAATGTCAATTCCGGCCTCCCCAAAACCCTGATCCAGCACCTGATCCGCTGGGTCATGGCCAACGGGCAGGAAAAGGCGCGGACCTGCACGGTGCTGGAGGCGATCCTTGCCACCGAAATCTCGCCCGAACTGGTGCCTGCCACGGCAGGGCAGGAAGTGCAGAGTACCGAGGCCATGATCGGCCCCTATGCCCTGCAAGATTTTACCCTGTTCCATGTGCTGCGCTACGGCTTCCGCCCGTCAAAGATCGCGTTCATGGCGCTGCATGCATGGGGTGATGCGCAGCGCGGGCAGTGGCCGCCGGGTTTCCCGCAGCAGGGCAGGCGGGCTTATACGCTGGGTGAGATCCGTCACTGGCTGGCGGTCTTCCTCCGGCGGTTTTTCGGGTTCAGCCAGTTCAAGCGCTCCGCCATGCCCAACGGGCCGAAGGTCGTGGCGGGTGGCGCGCTGTCACCGCGTGGCGACTGGCGCGCGCCGTCGGATGGAAATGCACGTATCTGGCTGGAAGAACTCGAAATGCGTGTGCCCCTGAACTGATTCCGACTTTTTTAATAAATACAGTACAAAATCGGTCCTGAATGATGCTTCTTCCGGTTTCCCACAGGGAACGGATGGCGGGTCATCGGTGGCACGGTCGTACGGATATGGCCTGCTTCCGTAGGAAAAGGAACGGAATGTATGGGGTACGTGACCGTAACCGGGGCCACCGGGCTTACGCTGGGCATTAACCAGGACAGCAGCCAGATCATACAGGGTCTGCAGCAGGCCGGTGAGCAGGCTGCCCTGCAGGTGCTTTCCAACGTCATGGACGTAAGCGACGCCAGCATGCGGGTCGATGCGGTATCCGTGGCGGGGGGCGTGACATCCGATGCGGAAGCCGCCCGTGTTGCTGGTGTGGCAATGATTGATGGCGCCCTGCGCACGGCTGCTGGCGCGGATGGGGTGCAGGAGATCACGGGTGGCGGGACTTTCACCACGCAGGGCGGCGTATCGGCCATTGATATCGGCAGTACTACGTCAACGCCGCTGAACCAGGGCATCTCGCTCAATGGCGGGGACAGGGCCGTCAATATTATGGATGGCAACCTTGGCACGGTGGAGTTCAATGCCGGTTCGGGCGATGTGAATTATTATGCCGCTGGCGGCAACACGGTTTTTGTCAGTGGTACGGGAAATGACCTCGTCCACACCATGGGCGGGTCGGACACGGTTTACGGTTATGCGGGCACGCCCACGGTCAGCGGGGACTGGACCACGCCCGGCGCCACGGCATCCGCCTTCAATGGTGGTGGTTCGTCCATAGAGGTCATTGATGGTGTTGTGGTCAGCAATGAGAGTAACGACACCATAACAACCTATGACGATGGTGGTTTTTTTGAAGGTGAATACACAAAGCAGACCATAAATACGGTACAGGGTGGCCAGAACGATGTCATTTCCGGCCATGGCAGGCTGAGTGTGGATTCGGTCAGTGACAGTTCCATCACGGCCGATGGCGCGCTGTCCGTAAGTGGTGGCAGCAACGATACGATTTCCGCCAGCATGTCCACGCAGGTTGACGGGCTGGACAGCAGCGTCATTCAGGTCAGCGTGCCCGGCACACTTACATTCATTGGCGGCAGTAACGGTGTGTCCGATACAGTCAGCGGCACCAACGCCACCATATTCGGCACCGCCGGGCTGGACCTTGCGGCGCATGGCAGCGGTAGCATGACCTTCCATGCGGGTAGCGGCAATGAAACCCTTGATGGTGGCCTGTCAGGCGGCACGCTGCGGCTGATCGCCGGTAGCGGCAATGATACGCTGATCGGCGGGAACGGTCAGGCCATGCTTCAGGCCGGATCGGGCAATGACGTGCTTACGGCGGGGCATGCCGGCACGGAATTCGATTTTATCAAGGGGCAGGCGGGCGGCACCGACATCATTCAGGATTTTGCCGGTGCGTCCGGCAATGTCATAAAACTGTCCGGTTACGATACGACTCCGGCATCCATCCAGTCCATGCTCGACCACGCCACCATTGCGGGTGGCAGCACGACCATCAGCCTTGAGGACAGCACGCGGCTTACCTTTGTTGGCGTGACGGACCTGAAGGCCCAGAATTTCAAGGTCTGACCGGGGAATATTGTCTCCCGGTGTCATGATTTTCCGTTGAATAACGATACGGAAACGATATAAATTACCCATTACCTGACACGGTGCCAGTGTATTCCTTCCTTTTATGGAAGGAATCCGCTTCTTGCTGATCAGATCAATATGAATTTACATGTGATAACAAAAAATTGCTGGCCTAACATCCCCCGGCAGGTTACAAGCCGCGACCGTCCAGCCGGGTGGATGATGATGGTCCCGACCGAGACGGGATCAGGTCAGGACAGAATTCATTTTTAGCCAGAGAGGAGCAGGCTGTTCCGATGAGCAAGGCCTTTATTGCCGCTGTCATACAGGATTCAATCGATTGCACGGGCGTTGCGGCCAATCAGGCAGCGTCTGACCTGATTGCGGCGATTGTCAAGGAACTCAAGCGCGAGGGTGGCTTCACCCTGCCGTCATTCGGAACATTCACTGTCAAGAAAACCAAGGCCCGCAAGGCGCTTAACCCCCGCACGGGTGAGCCGGTCAAGGTCAAGGCGGGCAAGACCGTACGCTTCAAGGCCAGCCCGAACCTGAAAAAAGCCGTCTGATAAAGGCGGCTCTGCCATTTCGGTCAAGAAATGGCAGGCCGTCCCGATCAGGTAAACCAGACGGAAAGTGAGCGCACGCCCTGTGCGCCACGGATCAGCACGCCCTGAATATCCGCCGTGGCGGAGGGGCCGCTCATCAGCACGCCATAACGCGCGGACTTGAATTCCGGGCGCGTCTGGTAGGTGGTGTGCATGTTGGCAGTCAGTTCCCCGGTCGAGAGCAGCACCACGATATGCTGCGCCAGATGCGCAAAGGAATTGATGGGAAGCTGGGCTTCGCTCAGGAAGATCGATCCCATTTCCGCAATGCCGAACGCCGCGCGCACCACGGCCACATCCACCGTCGCGGCGTCCTGCGGGGTCTTGATGCGCTCCACCGGCAGTGTGCCCTTGGCTTCGGGCACGTTGGAGCAGATGACCTTTGCATCCGGGTGGCGGCGCAGGATCGCCTGGTCCAGTGTTTCGCCCTCCACCGGCTCCAGCACGTCACCGCCCAGTATTTTCAGGTTGGTGATGAAGCGCTCCCGGCTTGCATCCAGATCCCCCAGTGTCGCGACGGGGGGCAGGGGGTGGTTCTGCGGTGTGGGGCGGTTGGCCCGCAGGGCCTGCAGTATGGTGTCGCGTGCGCTCATTTTCCGCTCTCCGGTGCGGTGGCCGCGGGTGTGGCGCGGTTCTTCTTGTACCAGTCGTGAAATGTCTGTTTGATCGGGTGCGGCAGTTCGCGGTGCTTGCCCCACGGGTTCAGCCAGTTGTACAGCGCAAAGCGCGGCAGGCTTTCAAGCGACGTTTCGGTCGCGCGCAGTGCGGCGCGGTACATCTTGGGCTGGCCCATGAGCTTGCCCGCCATGTACATGATCTCACGCTTTACAAACGGTATTTCACGGTGCTGCACCAGCACGCGCCGCCATTTGTACAGCTGTTCATGAATGTCGATCTTGACCGGGCAGACATTGGTGCAGCTTCCGTTCAGTGTCGAGGCGAAGGGAAGCGTGCTGTATTTGCGTTCATTGAAGGTGGGATCAATGATCGCCCCGATCGGCCCGGAATAGACCGCGCCATAGGACAGCCCGCCCGAGCGGCGGTACACCGGGCAGGTGTTCATGCACGCGCCACAGCGGATGCATTTGAGCGATGTCCAGAAATCATCCATGCCCAGACGGTGCGAGCGGCCGTTATCCACCAGCACCACATGCATTTCGCCCCCATCCTGCGGGCCACGGAAATGGGTGGTGTACTGCGTGATGGGCGAACCCAGCGCGCTGCGTGACAGCAGGCGGATGAACACGCCCAGATCGGCCATGCGCGGCACCAGGCGTTCGATGCCGATGGTGGCGATATGCAGGTTGGGCACCGTCGCACTCAGGTCGGCATTGCCTTCATTGGTGCAGACCACGAACGTGCCGGTTTCCGCCACCACGAAGTTGCCGCCGGTCATGCCCGCATCGGCATGCAGGATCACGGGCCGCGCCGCCTGGCGCTGGGCTTCGGCCAGCAGGTGCGGGTCACGGATGTTGGGGTCGGTGTGGTAATCCTTGGCGAAGATCTTGGCCACGTCCGATGTCAGCTTGTGAACGGCGGGCACCACGATGTGGCTGGGCAACTGGTCATCAAGCTGCTGGATGCGTTCACCCAGGTCGGTTTCGGTTACGGTGACACCCTGTTTTTCAAGATAGGGCCGCATGTCACATTCTTCCGTGACCATGGACTTGCTCTTGATCAGGCTGCGTGCGCCATGTGCCTTCAGGATGTCGCCCACGATGCGGTTGTGTTCCGCCCCGTCACGCGCCCAGTGTACATGGATGCCGTTTTTCTTCGCGTTCTCCTCGAACTGCTCAAGATATTCCGGCAGTTGTGCGAGGGTGTGTTCCTTGATGCGCGACGCTTCCTCACGCAGTTCCTGCCATTCGGGCAGCATGTGCATCTGGGCGTCGCGCTTCTGGCGCATGTCCCACAGGCGTTCGTCATGGAACTTGAGGTGGGGGGCGTCTTCCAGAAAATGCTCGGCCGCCCGGGCATGGTTGACGGGTCTGTTGCTCATTGTGCTGCTCCGTTAAGGATCTGCGCAATATGGATGAAGCGGATGGGCACGCCTGCGCGTTCCGCGCAGCCCTGCTGGTGCATCATGCATGACGAGTCAGCCGAGACGATATATTCCGCCCCCGCATCGTGGTGGTCACGCACCTTGTCCACCCCCATGCGGGCGGAGATCGCTTCTTCCGTGACCGAGAAGGTGCCGCCAAAACCACAGCATTCATCAGGCCGCTTGGGGGTTACGAAGCGGATGCCCTTCACCTTTTTCAGCAGGTCCATCGGCTTGGAGAACGGCTTTTCCCCCAGTTCCGACATGCTGGCCGTGCGCAGGGCGCGCAGGGTGCCGCAACTGTTGTGCAGGCCGACGGTGTGGTTGAACTCCGCCCACGGAAAGGCCTCGACCTTCAGGATGTCGTGCAGGAACTCGACCAGTTCAAAGGTGTTTTCACGCACATGGCGGACTTCATCGGTCTGCGGGATCGCATCGAAATTATCGCGCACATGATGCGTGCAACTGCCGGAGGGCATGACGATCTTGTCGAATCGCGCGAAGTTGCGCACGAACAGTGCTTCCGCCGCGGCGGCGTCCGAATTGCAGCCGGAATTGCCCATTGGCTGCCCGCAGCAGGTCTGGTCCAGCGGATATTCGACATCCTGTCCCAGTTTCTCCAGCAGTTCCAGCGTGGCGATACCAGCCTCGGGGTAGAACGCGTCGATATAACACGGAATGAACAGGCCAATTTTCATCAGGGGACACCCATACTCAGCACGATTGGCGCGAAACGTGGCGCATGGCACGTTATTTCGTCAAATATATATTGAAGGTGATTTCCATATATAATTTATATGAAAGATGGATTTAAGGCATTTACGATATTTCGTGGCTGTAGCCGAGAATGGCAGCTTTACCCGTGCGGCGGAACAGCTTGGCATGGAACAGCCGCCGCTGAGCCAGCAGATCAAGCAGCTCGAGAACGAGCTGGGCGTCTTGCTGTTCCAGCGGCTGACCCGTGGGGTCAGGCTGACCGATATCGGGCTGGTGCTGCTGGACCAGGCACGCGCGCTTCTGGGCATGCAGCAGCAGTTCCTTTCCACCGCGCAGGGGCTGGCGCGGGGTGAGAAGGGGCATATCCGCGTGGGGCTTGCGGGCGCGGTCTCGCTGCTGCCCATGATCCCGCTGACCGTGCGGCGCTTCCGCGAGGCATGGCCCGATGTCACCATCTACCTTGAGGAAAGCAATACCCCTGCACTGTGCAAGGCGCTGCATGACCGCGCCATAGACATCGCCATCGTCCGCCCTCCGGTGCCCGATGGTGCGGGGCTGCTGGTCTCCCCCCTGCTGGAGGAGGAAACGGTCGTCGCCCTGCCCAAGGGGCACCCGCTGGCCATTCACCCCAACCTGGAACTGGAAATGCTGGCGGATGAGCCATTCATCATCTTCCCGCGTGAACTGGGGCCGGGCTTTCATGACGCCATTCTGTCCGCCTGCCACAATGCCGGTTTCACGCCCCGCATGGGCCAGCAGGCGCCGCAGATCGCATCGACCGTGCCGCTGGTCGCCGCCGGGCTGGGGGTATCGGTCGTGCCGCGCTCGCTGCACCAGATCCATTCCGGTGGCGTGACCTATCATTCACTCGGGGCCAAGGCGCCCCGCGCGGAACTGGCCATCGCCATGCGCGGGGGGCAGCATGTGCCGTTGCTGAGCAACTTCATCTCCACCCTGCGTGCGTGCTGCCGGGACATGCGTGACAGCACCGTTACCCTCACGCCGGGCCTGCCGGACATGGAAGCCGGTCAGGCCGGGGCGTGACGGCGCGGGGCGGTGTCAGGCCACGCGGCTGGCGTGGATCAGGTCGTGGATGAAGGACAGCTTGCGCAGGATTTCCGGTGTCAGGACGAAGGGATAGAAATCCGGCAGGCCCATGGAGCGGTTCAGGCTGTTGGCGGCATAGGTCAGCGGCAGCCAGCCCTGCGTGATCTCGTCGAACGACATTTCGGTATAGGGGTCCTTGCACACATCCGCCCGTAGCGGCGGGGCATGGGCGCCCGCCGCGTTGATGGACATGCCATAGGCCCATGCGGTCTCCAGCGTGGAGATGATGTGCAGGTAATGGGCCCATGTCTCGGCAAAGTCCTCCCACGGGTGGGACGTTGCGTACTGGCTGACATACCGGCCACGCCATGCGGGGCTGGGGGGCTTTTCGTAATGTTCCTTCAGGGCGGCGGCGTAATCGCGCCGGTCATCGCCAAAGATCTCGCGGCAGGCGGCCAGCCGGTCGGGGCTGGCGTCACGGATCAGTACGTTCCAGTAATAATGCCCGATCTCATGGCGGAAATGGCCCAGCAGGGTGCGGTAATACTCGCCCATTTCCAGCCGCATCTGTTCACGCTGGGCGTCATCGGCCTCGTTCAGGGCAATGGTGATGATGCCGTTCATGTGGCCGGTCATGGCGGGCGTGCCGTCGGGGTGGCTGTCCAGAAAATCGAAGGCCAGCCCGTTTTCGGGGTCCTGCCGCCGGTTGCGCAGCGGCAGGCCGAGGCGCAGCAGCGTGTAGAACAGGCGGTGCTTGGCGACTTCCAGCTTCTGCCACCGCGCGATGTTGCCCGGTACCGACAGGTTGGGAATGGTGCGGTTGAAACTGCACGCCACGCAGAAGGTCTGCCCCGGCTCCGTCAGCCAGTTACACGCGCTATGGGCGTTATTGGCGCACATCACGCGCGGGCTGTCCGGCGCGGCCATGGGGCGCCACAACCCTTCCCCCATGGCTTCCAGCGCGGAAAGCGTGGTCCGTTCGGGCAGGTAGCCCAGAGTCATGCCGCAGCGTTCGCACGCCGTGTTTTCAAAAAACAGCACCTGCTGGCATGACTGGCAGAAAAACAGCTTCATGAGGACAGGATCGACCGTTGCTGGCGTAAGGGTGTGTGAGTAAGGCCGGGAAGGGGAATTGTTTCCATCACGGCTTCAAAGGTGGCGACGCATTTGTCCAGCAGCCCGCTGACGGGGGCTGCCTCATGCGGTGTCACGGCAACCGCCAGCGGGATGTGCCCCTGCGCGGCCAGCAGGCCCGATGTCGTATCCAGCCCGATCCAGCCCGCGCCGGGCACATGCACCTGTGTCCACGCATGCAGTTCGCAGCCCATCCGCTCCGGGGCGTCGCGTTCGGGCTGGAACAGGTAGCCCGAGACAAAGCGCGCGGCAAAGCCGAGCCTGCGCAGTATGGCGATCAGCAGCCATGCGCTGTCACGGCACGATCCCGCGCCATTGCGCAGTGTCTGCTCCGGTGACCATACGCCTGCTTCCAGCCGGATGCGGTAGGTGATGCGCGCGGCGATGTCACGCGTCAGCGCCACCAGCAGTTCCAGCGTCGGGCAGGGCAGGCGGGCGCGCCATTGCGCGGTGATCTCATCCAGCAGCGGGGTCGGCGTGGTGGTTGTGGCAGGTGGCGTTGCCTGCATGTAGGCCGCAAGTGCCGGGTTGCCCCCTGCGCCCTGTGCGGGCCAGTTCCGTGCGGCGGGCGCGATGGTGAAGCGGAACGGGTCCACCGGGGTCTGGTCGGTGGTCAGGCGTACGGTGATGTCGAAATGGGTCACCCGCTCGGGAAAGCTGACGCGCGCGATGCGGTTGCCGAACCTGTCCTCCCCCCATGTGCGGACATGTGGATCGGGGGTGATGTCCAGTGAGTGGCCGCGTACGTTGGGGCAGCCGGGCGTGGGGTGCAGCCGGATCGTTTGTGGGCCGAGATGAACAGGCCGGTCGTATCGGTACCGTGTATGATGGACCAGCATGACATGCGCGTTCATATACTCACTCTCAGCCTCGGAAAACGGTTCCGCATGCCCGCCATCGTGATCCGGCGATGGGTAAGGCTGGACGCGGTTATGGATGCTTCACCCACGCTATCAGGATTGGCGAGGGCGGCAATATCGTATTTTTCGGGTATCTGCGCGCGAAAGGGAAATGAATGCATATTCGTTCTTGGCAAGAAGCGATTTTCTTGCTCCGCTAGCGGGAAGTGAAATGAAACGACAGGTGGGTGGACATGATTCCTTCGCGCCTGACCCATCTCCAGTCCAACGGGGGTAGGGCATGAGTGATACGAAAATGGCGGCACAGGCGGCCGGGCTGTTCGCGACGTATGACATTCCGGATTTCTTCTGTGAACTGCTTAACCGCAAGGACCAGCCACCTGCCGGCCTGCAGACGGTGCGTGACCGGCTGTCGCGTTTCGGCCTGGCGGAACTGCGCCGCCGCGCCGCCGCGGTGGAGGCCCAGTTCTACCGCCTGGGCATTACCTTTACCGTCTATTCCGACCGTGAGGCCATCGACCGCGTCCTGCCTTTCGATGTGATCCCCCGCGTGCTGACCGCGGCTGAATGGGACCATGTGGATCGCGGCGTGCAGCAGCGCGTGCGCGCGATCAATATGTTCCTGCACGACATCTACCACGATCGCCACATCCTGCGTGACAACGTGGTGCCCGCCTCACTGGTGCTGGGCAACGCCAATTACTGTCAGGCCATGGTCGGGCTGGATGTGCCGGGCGGGGTTTATGTCCATATCAACGGCACCGACCTCGTGCGTGACCGCGACGGGCGCTTTCTGGTGCTTGAAGATAATGCGCGCACCCCATCGGGCGTATCATACGTGCTGGAGGACCGGCAGATGATGCTGCGCCTCATGCCCGATCTGGCCACGGGGCTTGATATCCGCCCGGTGGATGAATACGGCCCGCGCCTGCACCGCGCGCTGGTGGAGGTCGCGCCCGCAGGGGTGGCGGACCCGCAGGTCGTCCTGCTCTCCCCCGGCATTTATAACGCCGCCTATTTCGAGCATGTGTTCCTGGCGCGTGAAATGGGCATCCCGCTGGTGGAGGGGCGTGACCTGCTGGTGGAGGACGGGCGCGTTTACATGCGCACCGTGGCCGGGCCGCGCCCGGTCCATTCCATCTATCGCCGCCTCAATGATGATTTTCTTGATCCACAGGTCTTCAACCCGGACAGCCTGCTGGGCGTGCCGGGGCTGGTGGATGCCTACCGGCGTGGGAACGTGACGCTGGCCAACGCGATCGGGACCGGCGTGGCGGATGACAAGGCGGTCTATGCCTATATGCCGCGCATCATCCGCTATTATCTGGATGAGGAACCGATCCTGACCAATGTGGAGACCCATATCTGCGCCGAGCGCGAGGGGCTGGAATACACGCTGGCCAACCTGGAAAAGCTTGTGGTCAAGCCGGTGGGGGAATCCGGTGGCTATGGCCTGCTGATCGGCCCGCACGCCACACAGGCCGAACTGGATGATTTCCGTGCCCGGCTGCGGGCCGATCCGGCCAATTACATAAGCCAGCCGGTCATCAGCTTGTCGGTATCGCCCACCCTGTGCCCGGCCGGGGTGGAGGCGCGGCATGTTGACCTGCGGCCCTTTGCCGTGACGGGGCGCGATACATGGGTGCTGCCTGGCGGCCTGTCGCGCGTGGCGCTGCGCAAGGGGTCGCTGGTGGTCAATTCCTCGCAGGGGGGCGGGTCAAAGGATACATGGGTGCTGGCATCATGACACAGGTTTCGGTCTTTCCCGCCCCGCTGCTGCCGGGGTTGCGCAATCTGCTTTCGCGTTACGCCGAGAACATGATGTGGCTGGCGCGCTACATGGAGCGCATCGAGAACATGGCCCGGCTGATCGAGGTCACGGGGTCTTCCGTGCGGGCGGGCAGCGTGGATGCGGGCTGGGACAGCATCATCCACATCAACGCGGATGCGGCCTTTTTCTTCCGCCACCACAAGGCCGCGACCGAGCAGGCGGTCGTCACCTTTTATATTACCGAGGAAGGAAATCCCGATTCCATCCTCTCCCTTGCCCGCTGCGCGCGTGAAAACGCCCGCGTGCTGCGCCCCCTCATCTCGACCGAGATGTGGATGCACCTGAATGTCTTTACCCGCTGGGTGATCGAACTGGGGCCGGGCGATGTGGGGGCGGGTTATCTTTCCCCGCTATGCACCCGGCTCAAGCAGGACTGCCAGACCCATTTCGGCATTACCGAAGGCACGCTGTACCGCGATCAGGGCTGGCTGTTCTACAGTCTTGGCAAGAATCTGGAACGCGCGGACCAGATCACCCGGCTGATCGACATAAAATACCATACCCTCCTGCCCAGCGGTGCGGGGGTGGGGTCCGACATCGACATGAGCCAGTGGACATCGGTGCTGCGGTCGGCCGCCGCCTATCATGCCTTCCGCCGCGTGCTGCCCGATGGCATGACGCCCGCCAATATCGTGGGCTTCCTGCTCAAGAACAACGGTTTCCCGCGTTCGCTGTCCAACAGCCTGTGCAATGTTTACAGCGCGCTGGGGGCGCTGGCGGGGGAACACCGGCTGCGCCATTGCGGGCCGATTCTTGAACGGGTGGAGGAACTGCGGGTCACGCTGGCCGAACAGACGGTGGAGGACATCATCCTGCGCGGGCTGCATGAATACATGGACTGGATACAGCGCGAACTGCGCCAGATCCAGAACGAGATTGCCCAGGCCTTCTGGCCGCCTGTCGTGTCGGTTTCCTCCGCCGCCGATGGCATGGCGCAGGTCCAGAACTGACAGCTATCGCGCCGCCCGCTGCCGTGCGCGGTAGCGGGTGGTGCTATTGGCAAATAACGGAAGGTTCCGGGCGTCGCCGTGCCTTAGGGATACGACGTTGATCTGAAGCTTTTTTGAACAAAGCTTCACCAAGAACTTCCTTATGATTACAGGATGTTCCGTGGATTGGCTGTTTCAAACAGTCTTTATGGAAAGAAGCTGGCTGGGGCGGGAGGGTTCGAACCTCCGCATGGCGGAATCAAAATCCGCTGCCTTACCACTTGGCTACGCCCCACCATGTAAAAGAACCGCACCATGGGCGCGATGTGCAGTTCTTCTAATGTCTAAATGACTGCCCCGTAAAGGGGGGACAGTCAGGTTTCGTTATTCCGGCAGGGGTTCAAGCGGCAGGTCAACCATCGGGTCAGTGTCCATGCCGTGATCCATGCCGCCGGGGCCTTGCGTCTCGGCCGGGCCAAGGCCGGTAAAGCGGGCCGCGCGGTCCAGCGCCTGATCCAGTGCCGCCATGGTGATGCCCATGTCCTGACTGTCATCACGATCCCATGTGCGCAGCGTTGCGGTCCATACGCCCACCAGTGCCTGCAGGCGGATCGCCCCGGTCAGCCCGCTGGTGTTCAGCCCGGCGGCGTCCGCCATCCACCGCATGCTTTCCAGCGTCGCCCCCCCCAGCAGCACGGCCATAAGCGGGTCGGTGGGCAGGGCGCGCAGGACGCTGCGCACGCCGTCGCGATACTGCTGGAACACGTCCAGGCGGCGCATGAGCATGTCGAACAGCTTTTCGCGCACGCTGCCTTCGGATTCATCCTCCACCAGCGCCGCCTCATCCGCCAGGCGCCCCAGCGTGAGCAGGATGGCGGCCTTGCACGGGAAGCGCCTGCGCGCGGTCTCAAGGCTCAGCCCGGCATCCCGCGCGGCGTCAACGACCGTCACACGTCGCCATCCGTGCAGGCTGGCGCGTTCCAGCGCGGAACGGAGAAGGGTGGCGTCAAACTGGTCGTTATCCATGGAATATCTGGTCTTCCGGGCTAGGGGTGTCAAAATGGGGCCTGCGGCGGGCAGGCCCATGGTCATGAAACGGGCTGCGGGCCGGACAGTTCGCGTGAGCGATGCGCCGCCGCCTTCAGCGCGGTGGCGAGGGTGGCGGGCCATGCATCCGGGGCCATCAGCACTTCAAGTGCTTTCTGGGTGGTGCCGCCGGGGCTGGTCACATTGCGGCGCAGGAGGGCGGGGTCGGTTCCGCTGCGCACCATGAGCGCGCCCGCACCGGCCACGGTCTGGCGCGCGATCTGGCGGGCCAGTTCCGGGGGTAGTCCCCCGGCCACGCCCACCTGCTCCATCAGTTCGGCCAGCAGGAAGACATAGGCCGGGCCGCTGCCAGATATGGCGGTGACCATATCCATCTGATCTTCATGGTCGATCCATGCCACATCCCCCACCGCGCGCAGCAGGCGTGTGCACAGCATGCGCTGCGCCGGGGTGGCGATGGGGGGCGCATAGCATACGGTCATGCCCTGCCCGATGCTGCACGGCGTGTTGGGCATGGCGCGGATCACGACCGGAACGGGGCTGCCCGCGGGCAACTGGTCGGCCAGCGCGTCACTTAGCCCTGCCACTGTCCGGCCCGCCAGAACGGACAGCACGGGCGCGCGCAGCGCGAACGGCGCGATGGCCGCCATGACGGCGTCCACCTTCTGCGGTTTCGTGGCCAGCACGATCATCGCGGGGTGGAAGTCATCCGGCACGTCATCGGGGCTGCGCACGAGGTGGTGCGGGGCGGGTACCGACTCCCGGTGCCTGTCGATGATGAAGGAAGGGGCCAGCCCTTCCTTCAGCCATCCGTCCAGCATGGCCCCGCCCATGTTGCCGCACCCGACCAGCAGGACGGGCGGCAGGGTTGTGGTCTGTGTCATCATGCCATCCCGGCGCAGTCGAGCATGGCCGCTTCCAGCGCCTCGGCCGGTTTCTTGCCGCCCCACAGCACGAACTGGAACGCGGGGTAGAAACGCTCGCACTCGGTCAGCGCGATGTCGATCATGTCCTCCAGGCTTTCCATGGACGCCCCGCGTGAGCCGCGCAGCAGGACCGCGTGGCGGAAGACCGGCGTGCCATGTTCCATATCCATGCCGAAATGCCCGATCCAGAGCCGTTCGTTCGCCAGCGCCACCAGTTCGAACAGGTTGCGGCGCTGCTCGGCGGGGACCTTCAGGTCGAACGTGCAGGTGAAATGCATGGCGCTTACTTCTTCCGACCAGCAGAAGAACAGGCCGTAATCGCACCATTTGCCCGGGGCTTCGGCCGCCATTTCCGAATCGCTGCGGCGTTCGAAATTCCAGTCGTATCCGCCCACGATCTGTTCCATCAGATCGAGTGGATTCGTGTTGCGTGCGATTGCTGTGTGAGTCAGAGCAGGCATGTGGCACTCCCCGAAGCCGTCGTGGAGGAGATCCGGGCTGACGCCGGATTCCGTGTCTCTGCAACCTGGTCCGTGCCCTGTTGCGGGGAATCAGGGCCGGACCACATCATTACACTATGGTCCGCAGGCACTGGCTGCAAGCGTTGTGCTTACCGCCCCGGGGTGGGGGAGGTCAGGCTGGCCTCAAGGTCGGACACGCGTTCTTCCAGCCGGGCAATCTGGCTTTCAAGGTTGGCCTGCGCCAGCCGCGCGCGGCTCGCCATCTCGCGCACCACCTCGAATTCATCACGGCGCACCAGGTTCAGGCCGCTCAGGGTCTCGTCCACGCGGGCGCGGACAATCGCGCCGATTTCCTCACGCGCGCCGGTCAGCGCCGAGAACGCGCCGCCTGCCACACCGGCAAGGTCATCAAGAATACGGGGCCTGACGGACATAGTGGATACTCCATGACGTTTCGCGCAGCGTCCGTTCGCACGCCGCGCGGATGAAAGGCGCTACTATAGACACATTGCCGCCTCAGGGCTATCCGCACGATTGTGGTGCCTCCGCACGCGCCCGACCATGATAACGAAAGTGGGCTGATGCTGCCTGTCCTGATCTTTCCGCAGTTTGATCCGGTGATGGTCCATTTCGGGCCGATCGCCATACGCTGGTACGCCATGGCCTACATCGTGGCGCTGATCGCGGGGTGGCGCATTGCGCGCCATCTTGTCGCCCTTGCGCCGCGCGCGGCCACCGCGCTGCAGGTGGATGATTTCCTGACATGGGCGACGCTGGGCGTGGTGCTGGGGGGGCGGCTGGGCTACATCGCGTTCTACCAGCCCGGTTATTACCTGTCGCATCCGCTGGCCATCCTTGAGGTATGGCATGGCGGCATGTCCTTTCATGGCGGGGCGGCGGGCGTGATTATCGCGCTGATTGTATTTACGCGCCTGAACGGGCTGAGTTTCCTGGCCTTCTCCGACCGGATCACGACCGTGGTGCCCATCGGGCTGGGGCTGGGGCGTATCGCCAACTTCATCAACGGGGAGCTGTGGGGGCGTCCGGCCCCGTCTTCCCTGCCATGGGCCATGATCTTTCCCGATGCCGGGCCGGAGCCGCGCCACCCGTCGGAACTGTATGAAGCCTTTGCCGAGGGGCTGGTGCTGTTCACCGTGCTGTGGTGCGTCTCGCGCAGCCTGCGGGTGCGGCAGCATCCGGGCTTTATTGCGGGACTTTTCCTGTTCGGTTACGCGGTGGCGCGCACGGTGTGCGAATGTTTCCGCGAACCTGATGCGTTCATCGGCTTCCTGCCCTTTGGCGTGACGATGGGGCAGGTGCTGAGCGTGCCCATGGCCATCGGGGGGGCGGGACTTATGCTGAACGCATGGATACGCCCGGCCCGCACCGTGGTCATGGCGGAGCCCGAAGCGGCGGACGGGGAAGACGGAGCCGCGCGGTGAACGCGCCGGGCGAGCGTCTGGACCATTTCATGGCGCGCGCCAACGCCGCCTATTACGCCGGGCAGGACCCCTTTGCCGATTTCATAACCGCCCCTGAAATATCGCAGGTGTTTGGTGAGCTTCTGGGCGGCTGGACGGCTGTTGTCTGGCAGCTTCTGGGCCGTCCCGACCCGTTCATGCTGGTGGAGGCCGGGCCCGGGCGCGGCACGCTCATGGCGGATGCGCAGCGCCTGCTGCGGCGTGTTGCCCCGGACTGCCATGCGGCGGCGCGGGTGCACCTGATCGAGACTTCGCCCTGCCTGCGCGCCCGGCAGGCACAGGCATTGCAGGATGCCACGGCCCGGCCCGTGGGCTGGCATGAAACGCTGGCCGACGTGCCTGATGGTCCGACGATTCTGCTGGCGAACGAGTTTTTCGATGCCCTGCCCATCCGGCAGTTCGTCAGGAACGCGGCGGGATGGGACGAGCACTTCGTGCAGGCCGGGGCATTGGTCCGTCACCCTGCCACCCTGCCGCCCGGCCACCCCGCCGCCACGCGCATGGTGCCCGAAGGGGGCGTGCTGGAAACCTGTGAGCCTGCGCTGGACTTTACCCGCGCGGTGGCCGAACGGCTGCGCCGCTGGTCCGGCGCGGCGCTGTTCATTGATTATGGCTATGACGCCCCCGCCCATGGCGACAGCCTGCAGGCCCTGCGCCATGGCCGCCCGGCCGACCCGCTGCGCGACCCCGGCACGGCGGACCTGACCGCGCATGTGGATTTTCATGCCCTTGCACAGGTGGCGCGTGGCGTGGATGTATGGGGCAGCATGCCGCAGGGCGCGTTTCTCGCGGCCCTTGGCCTGCATGCGCGTAGCGAACAACTGGCCCGCGCCGCGCCGCAGCAGGCGGCGGATATCAGGGCTGCCACCGCCCGGCTGGCCGCGCCGGAACATATGGGCCGGCTTTTCCGCGTGCTGGGCCTATCGGCCGGGCTGGGCGGGAGCCTGCCGGGATTTGCCGGCCCGCGTGTGGACGCACCAGCAAGTACAAGTAAAGGAGCCGCCCCATGACGGAGGGCATGATTACCGACCGGCAGGTGGTCCGGGCCCCGGAACTCGCGGGTATCAGGCACGGGTTCTTTACCCGGCAGGGCGGTGTGTCCGTGGGGCCGTACGCCACGCTGAACTGCTCGGTCCGCTCGGCGGATGATCCTGCGGCGCTGCGTGAAAACCGTCGCCGCGTGGCGGCGTATGTCGGTGTGGCGCCGGACCACCTGCTCGGGCTGACACAGGTGCATGGCGCCCGGACCCTGACGGTCGATGCGCCGTGGCAGACAGGACGGGGACCGGAAGGGGACGCCATGGTCACCAGCACGCCCGGCCTTGCGCTGGGCGTGATTACGGCGGACTGCGCGCCGGTGCTGTTCAGCAACGCCACGGGTACGGTGGTAGGTGCGGCCCATGCGGGCTGGCGTGGCGCGTGTGGCGGTATTCTGGACTCTACCGTTGCCGCCATGGCGGCGCTGGGGTGCCCGGCGGGCGAGATCCGTGCCGTTGTCGGCCCCTGCATCGCCCCGCGCAGCTACGAGGTCGGTCCCGACATGCGTGATGTGGTACTGGCCAGCGATCCGGGGGCGGAGGACTTTTTCACGCTCGCGTCCCGCGTGGGGCATTTCATGTTTGACCTGCCCGGCTACTGCGTCATGCGGCTTGCGCGGTGTGGTGTCGCGCAGGCGACGGCGCTGGGACTCGATACCCTGTCCGACGAGGTACGCTTTTTCAGCCATCGCCGCCGCACACTGGCCGGGGGCGGGGCCATCGGGCACCAGATTTCCGTTATTGCCTGCCGGGCGATATAGGGTAGGCATGATGTCAGAAGCTTCCGTCCGGCGCCTGATCACACTTTCAGCCGTCGTGGCGCTTTCCGCACTTGGTGGATGTGTCAGCGTGCCGCATCCTTTCCGCCATGACGCAACTGGTGGTGCCGCGCAGGCCCCCACGGCCCGGCTGGCCATTCCGCTGTCCACCGCATCGGGCACCGATATGGCCGGGGCCGGGCAGTGGCAGCACGCCATGGTTGACGCCATGCTGGCCCAGTCCGTGCCCGCCACGGGACAGGCGGCGCATCCGGGTGACTGGTGGCTGAAAATGACAACCGAGTTCCATGATGGCGCGGTCACCCCGGTTTATGCCGTCATCACGCCAAAGGGCGAGGAACGCGGCCATCTGGACGGCGCGCCCGTGCCCGCCGCCCGGTGGCAGGCGACTGACGGGCAGGCGGCGGTACATTCCGCGCAGGAAGCCGCCCCCGGCGTTGCGGACCTGCTGACCGGCATCCGCGCCGCGCAGATGCAGAAAGACCCCAACAGCCTCAAGAACCGTCCGGCGCATGTCTATTTCGCGGGCGTGCATGACGCGCCGGGTGATGGCGACCGCGCGCTGGCGCGTGCGTTCATTGCGGCCTTTCCCGATGCGCATGATGATATCCGCCACGGTGCGTCCGGCGCGGATTACACGGTGCGCTGCACGGTGGTGCTGAACAACGCGGTCATGACAACCTCCACCACCCCGCAGGAACATATTACCCTGACATGGCAGGTGCTGGACGCGCAGGGCCATGAAGCCGGGTCCGCCACCCAGATCCATGACATTGCCGCCCATTCGCTCGACCACCAGTGGGGGGATGTCGCGGTTGCGGCGGCGGATGAAGCGGCGGGGGCCGTCCGCCAGATCATCACGCGCTATTCCGGCCGGGCCAACGCGCCCCTGCCAGCCGATGGCACGCTGCCAGCCCAGCAGGCAGCGGCGTTGCAGCCGCCTGTGGCTGCGGGGAAACATCCTGCTGCACCGGCTGCGACTCCTCCGGTAATGGCTGCCAGGCCGGTCGCTGCGCCCGTCAGGGCGGTTCCGCCGCAGCCTGCTCCCATGCCCGCAGCGGTCGCGACACCGGCGGTTGCACCATCCACTGCACCAGCGCCTGCCGTGCCATCCGGTGTTGAACAGCATCCGGTCGTGGCGGCGGTTCCCCCGGTTGCGCCAGCGCCCCGGCCCCCGGTGGCGGCTCCTGTTGCAGCACCTGCGGTGGTTGCGCCGTCCGGCACGGAGTCGGCGGGCGTGCATGCGCCCGTCCAGGCCCCTTCCGTTCCCGCCGTGTCCGCACCTGCCGTGCAGCCGCCGCGCCGCACGACTTTCCCCGGTGTGACGCTTCCGCCCTCACGCGCGGGTGTGACGGATCGGCAACGAGGGGCAGACGTGCAGGTTTCTCCATCCTTAGGCAGGTGACAGGGTATGTGGCGGTTGTTAGAACCCGGCTCATGAACGACGGGAGCGGACGAAAAACGGCCGCCCCACTGCCTGCACCGCCGCCCAGGAGCGTCACACGATGAAGATTGTTGCCTGTAACAGCAACCTGCCACTTGCAGAGAAAGTCGCGGCAGAGCTGGGGATGCCGCTCTGCAATGCCACCGTCCGGCGGTTCGCGGATATGGAGATCTTTGTCGAAATCCATGAGAACGTGCGTGGCGAGGATGTTTTCGTCATCCAGAGCACCTGCTCGCCCACCAATGACAACCTCATGGAACTGCTGATCATGCTCGACGCGCTGCGTCGCGGGTCGGCGCGACGCATCACGGCGGTCATGCCCTATTTCGGTTATGCGCGGCAGGACCGCAAATCCGGCCCGCGCACGCCCATCAGCGCCAAGCTGGTCGCCAATATCCTGGTCGAGGCCGGGGCCAACCGTGTCCTGACCATGGACCTGCACGCCATGCAGATTCAGGGCTTTTTCGACATTCCCGTTGACAACCTGTACGCCGCCCCCCTGTTCACCCGCGATATCCGGGGCCGCATGAAGCTCGAGGGCGAACCCCGCCTGTCCTATGAGGCCCCGCCCATGGACATTCCCGGTGGCGCGCATAACCTCATGATCGTCTCGCCCGATGTGGGTGGCGTGGTCCGCGCGCGCCAGATGGCGCAGCGGCTGAACGTGGACCTGGCCATCATCGACAAGCGCCGCGAACGCGCGGGCGTGTCGGAGGTCATGAACGTGATCGGTGACGTGCGGGGCCGCTACTGCATCCTGGTCGATGACATTGTTGATAGTGGCGGTTCGCTGTGCAACGCGGCGGAAGCGCTGATGAAGCATGGCGCGGCTGCGGTCGAGGCCTATGTGACCCATGGCGTGCTGACCGGCAGCGCGGTCAGCCGCGTGGGCCAGTCGCCGCTGGGCATGCTGACGCTGACGGACAGCATCGTCGCGACCGACGCCGTGCGCGCGGCCACCAATATCCGCCAGATCAGCACGGCGGCGCTCATCTCGCAGGCCATGCAGGCCATATCGGATGAAAGTTCGGTCTCCTCGCTGTTTGACTGAGCGCGGGGATTGACCGTCTGACCGGCACGGCGCTACCCCCGCAGGGGTGTAGCAAGAAGGAACGACCCATGACCGAGCTGATCGCCCGCCCTTACTGGTATCTGCGCCATGGGGAGACGGACTGGAATGCGCAGGGGCGTTCACAGGGGCGTACGGATATCCCCCTCAACCCGACCGGAATCGCGCAGGCCGAGGCTGCGGGCCTGCTGCTGGCCCGCCACTGGACCGACCATTCCCCCATCGTGCGGATCGTGTCCTCGCCGCTGATCCGCGCGCGGCGCACGGCCGAGATCGTGGCCGACCAGCTTGCCGCCCACGGCGCGCCCCGCTTCGACATCACCTTTGACGACGGCCTGATGGAAGTCTGCTTCGGTGATGAGGAAGGCAAGGCGATGGGCACATGGTACGATAGCTGGATCGCGGGTGATTATACCCCCGCCAATGGCGAGAGTTTCGCCGCACTGCGTGAACGCGCCGTCGCCGCCGTGAACCGTGCGCTCACACCCGAAGGCGTGCCGCTGATCGTATGCCATGGCGCGATGTTCCGCGCCCTGCGTTCGGCCATGCATCTCAAGCCCAATGTCCGGCTGGCCAACGCCACCCCCATATGGGCCGAGCCGGGTGCCACGCCCCAGTGGAGCCTGACCGCGCTGACCTGAAAAAACCGGCCGCCGGGCCGTGGGTGATTGCATCGGGCGCGGTTTTCCGTTAAAGGCCGCGCACGCGCTGGCACCCCTGGAGGCCCGCGCGCTTGTGTTTCAGGAGCAGAACAAGTGACCAAATTCACGAAAATCGAAGTCTCTTCGCGCGCGAAGGCTGGTAAGGGGGCAGCGCGTGCAACGAGGCGTGCCGGCCATGTGCCCGGCGTTATCTATGGTGCCAAGCAGGAACCCGTCCTGATCGCGCTTGACCCCCGCATCGTGCATCGTGAGCTGCACAAGGCCGGCTGGCGTTCGCGCATCTATGACATCTCGGTCGATGGCGGTGCGTCCGTGCACGCCCTGCTGCGCGAGATCCAGCTTCACCCCGTGACCGATGCGCCGATCCATGTGGACTACCAGCGCCTCGCCGCCGGTCACAAGGTGCACGTGGAAGTGGAAATCCGCTTCGAAGGTGAAGAAGTCGCCCCCGGCGTCAAGCGTGGTGGCGTGATGAACATCGTCCGTCATACGGTTGAAGTTGTGGTTGATCCGGCCAACATCCCGGAATACTTCACCGCCGACCTGTCGGGCCTCGACTTCCACGACAACGTGCGCTGGGAAGACCTGAAGGGCACCGAGAACGTGACCCCGGTCCTGCATGGCACGAACTTCGTGATCGCCAACGTCGCCCCGCCGAGCGTTGACGAGGAAGCCACCGAAGAAGCCGCCACCACGGAAGCCGAGGGCTGATCCCCCGGCCACGGACACGACAGGAGAAAACACGATGCTGCTCTGGACCGGTCTTGGTAATCCCGAGCCGGGGATGAGCCGGAATCGTCACAATGTCGGGTTCATGGCCGTGGACCGGATTGCCGACCGCCACGGGTTCTCCCCGTGGCGGAAGCGCTTTCGCGGTGAAGTCGCGGAAGGGATGGTCGGACGGCACAAGGTGCTGCTGCTCAAGCCCATGACGTACATGAACCTCTCGGGTGAGAGCGTTCAGCAGGCGGCGGCCTTCTACAAGCTGCCAGCCGACTCCATTACGGCGTTCCATGACGAACTGGACCTCGCGCCCGGTCGCATCCGCGTAAAGCGGGGTGGGGGTGCCGCGGGGCATAACGGCCTGCGGTCGATGGACCGCATGCTGGGCACCAAAGAATACTGGCGCGTGCGGCTGGGCATCGGGCATCCCGGCAGCCGTGAGCGTGTGACGGGCCATGTGCTGGGTGACTTCTCCCGCACGGACCGTGAGTGGCTGGACCCGATGCTCGACACGCTGGCCGATACGGCCACGCTGCTGGCGGACGGGCAGCCGGAACTGTTCATGACAAAAATGGCCGCGCAGGCCGGGGAGTAAGGGCGTATGGGCTTTAACTGTGGCATCGTGGGCCTGCCGAATGTGGGCAAATCGACGCTGTTCAACGCCCTGACCGAGACCGCTTCGGCGCAGGCCGCGAATTATCCCTTCTGCACGATCGAGCCCAATGTCGGCCGGGTCGCGGTGCCCGATGCGCGGCTGGCCGAGCTGGCGCGTATTGGCAAGTCACAGAAGATCCTGCCCACCAGCCTTGAATTCGTCGATATCGCGGGCCTTGTGCGCGGCGCGTCGCGTGGCGAGGGTCTGGGCAACCAGTTCCTGGCCAATATCCGCGAGGTGGATGCCATCATCCACGTCCTGCGCTGTTTCGAGGATGATGACATTACCCACGTGGAAGGCGGCGTTGACCCCATCCGCGATGCGGAGATCATCGAGACGGAACTCATGCTGGCCGATCTCGAATCTCTGGAAAAGCGCATTGTCGCCCTCCAGAAAAAGGCGCGCGGCAATGACCGCGAGGCGGCGGCCCAGGTCGAACTGATGGAACCGCTGATCGCGGCCCTGCGTGAAGGCCAGCCCGCGCGCAAGGCCATCCCCGCGGGGCAGGAGGAAGCCGTGCGCCGCCTCCAGCTCATGACCTCCAAGCCCGTGCTGTATGTCTGCAATGTGGATGAGGCATCGGCCGCGACCGGCAACGAGTTTTCCGAGCGCGTCCGCGCCCGCGCCGAGGCCGAGGGCGCGGCCATGGTCGTGGTCTCCGCCGCGATCGAGGCCGAAGTCAGCCAGCTGGGCGCGGAAGACCGCGTCGAGTTCCTCGAAGGTCTGGGCCTGAAGGATAGCGGGCTGGACCGCGTGATCGCTGCCGGCTACCGGCTGCTGGGCCTGAGCACCTACTTTACCGTAGGGCCGAAGGAAACGCGGGCCTGGACCATTACCAAAGGCACGAAGGCCCCGCAGGCCGCCGCTGTCATTCACAATGATTTTGAACGTGGCTTCATTGCCTGCGAAACCATTGCATTCGATGACTATATTGCCTGCAATGGCGAAGCTGGCGCCCGCGAGGCCGGGAAGCTGCGTATCGAAGGGCGGGATTATGTGGTGCAGGATGGTGATGTCCTGCTGTTCCGCTTTAACGTCTGATACGGGCGTATTGCCCGTTCAGGAATGGATGAAGGAGTAACGGATCATGGATCAGGCTGTTGCAACCCCCACGCGGGCTGATGCACCGCAGCCGGACGTGATCCGCGCTATGGCCGTGGCTGCGCGGCAGGCGGCCCGCATGCTGGCCCGCAGCACGACCGAAACCCGCAACAAGGCCCTGACAGCGGCGGCTTCCGCCCTGCGCGCCAGCCAGGCCGAACTGCTGGCCGCCAATGCGCGTGACGTGGCGGCCTTTACCGGGGCTGCTGCATTCCGTGACCGGTTGACCCTCAACCCCGAACGGGTCGAGGCCATGGCGCAGGGGCTGGAACAGGTGGCCAGCCTGCCGGACCCCGTCGGCCATGTCATGGCGGAATGGGACCGCCCCAATGGCCTGCGTATCCGCCGGGTCGCAACGCCGGTGGGCGTGATCGGCATGATCTATGAAAGCCGCCCCAATGTGGGGGCGGATGCCGCCGCCCTGTGTATCAAGTCCGGCAATGCCGTGATCCTGCGCGGCGGATCGGACAGCCTGAACAGCGCGCGCGTCATTCACGCCGCCATGCAGGCGGGGCTGCGCGCCGCCGGCCTGCCGGTGGAATGTGTGCAGATACCGCCCGATGCCGAGCGCGCGCATGTCGCCTCCATGCTTGGTGCGGCGGGGCTGATCGACCTGATCATTCCCCGTGGCGGCAAGTCACTGGTCGAGCGTGTATGTGCCGAGGCGCGTGTGCCCGTGCTGGCCCATGCCGAAGGGCTGTGCCACACCTATGTCCATGCCGCCGCCGATCTGGAAATGGCGCGGCGCATCGTGCTCAACGCCAAGCTGCGCCGCCCCGGCATCTGTGGCGCGACCGAGACCCTGCTGGTGGATCAGGCGATCGCGCCCAAGATCCTGCCCGGACTGATCGAGGACCTGGCGACGCGTGGCTGCACCTTCCGCGCCGATGCGCGGGCGCGGGACATCGTGCCGGACCTGCCCGCGGCCACGGAAGATGACTTCGCCACGGAATGGCTCGACGCCGTCCTGTCCGTAGGCGTTGTGGATAATGTAGAGGACGCGCTGGCCCATATCGCCCGTTACGGCAGCGCGCATACCGAGGCCATCGTGACGGAAGATCCGCAGGCTGCCGCAACCTTCCTCAACGGCACCGACAGCGCGGTGGTGATGTGGAATGCCTCCACCCAGTTCTGTGATGGGGGCGAATTCGGCTTCGGCGCGGAAATCGGCATTGCCACCGGGCGTTTCCATGCCCGTGGCCCGGTCGGGCTGGAGCAGTTGACCACCTACCGTTACGAGGTGATCGGCACCGGACAGGTCCGGCCCTGAGCGCATGCCCCCGGACCGGGAACAGGCCACCATCCCCGCGCATGGGGATGGGCGGTATATGCGGGTGGGGCTGTTTGGCGGGTCGTTCAACCCGGTGCATGACGGGCATATCCAGTTGGCCCGTCGCGCCCTGCGGCAACTGGGGCTGGATCAGGTCTGGTTCCTTGTCTCGCCCGGCAACCCGCTCAAGCCGGTGGCGGGCATGGCCCCCATGGCGGAGCGTCTGGCCGGGGTGCGCGCGCGTATCCATTCCGTCAGGCAGCGCAGGCTGGTGGCGACCGATATCGAAGCCCGGCTGGGAACCCGTTACACGTTTGATACGCTAAGGCGGTTGAAGCGGCTTTTTCCGCATGTACGTTTTGTCTGGCTCATGGGGGCGGACGGGCTGGCGCAGATGGGGCGGTGGCGGCGATGGCAGGATATTGTCAGTATGGTTCCGTTCGCGGTTCTGCCACGGCCGGGCTATAATCCGGCCGCACTGCACGGGCGGGTTGCGCGCAGGCTGGCGTGCTGGCGGCTGCCCGCACGGGCGGCGCGCCTGCTGCCCATGTGCGCGCCCCCGGCATGGGTCTTTCTTCCCGCGCCGCAGAACGCTATATCTGCTACGCAAATACGTGCATCGCGGGCCGCTTGTGGCCACGAACGGGAGTAACAGCCATAACCAGAAAGCCGACAGCCGAGAATGGCGCCAAGCGCCGGACCGGCAGTACCTCTTCCACGGCGCAGCCGCGCCCGGCGGCAGGTTCACTGGGCAGTGCCGTGCAGGTGCCGGGCACGCCCCGCAAGAAAGCCGCCGTCGCCGGTCCCGTCTCCGCCGAAACACGGGAGCCGGACCCGCGTGTTGAGCAGTTTCTGGAAATCATCACCACCAGCCTGGAAGATGACAAGGCGGAAGACATCGTTGTCATTGACCTGACGGGACGCGCCTCCTTTGCCGACCGGATGGTGATCGCAACCGGCCTGGCGGACAGGCAGATCGCCGCCATGGCCGCGCATATCGACCGCAAGCTGGGCGAGGCCGGGCTGAAGCGCGTCCTGACCGAAGGGGCCAACGGTTCCGACTGGGTGCTGCTGGATGCGGGTGACATCGTTGTGCATCTGTTCAAGGCGGAAGCGCGCGCGCTGTACGGGCTTGAGCGGATGTGGGGCGCGGAACTGGACGTGCCGCCGGAGGCTCCTGCCGCACCGGTGGAATAAGCGGTGTTTCACCTGATTGCCGTCGGGCGGATGAAGGACCGGGTGGAGCGTGACCTGTTCG
Organism: Komagataeibacter melaceti; assembly: GCF_003403295.1. Lineage (GTDB taxonomy): Bacteria > Pseudomonadota > Alphaproteobacteria > Acetobacterales > Acetobacteraceae > Komagataeibacter > Komagataeibacter melaceti. The sequence continues at coordinate 82,997 of NZ_QUWV01000070.1, forward strand.
AACGTTACGCCACCCGCCTCTCGCCGCGCATAAAGCTGACGGAACTGGCTGAAGGGCGCGGTGCACCCAACGAGATCAAGCGCAGGGAAGGGGCGGCCATCCTCTCCGCCCTGCCGGATCGCGCCATTGTCGTGGCCATGGATGAAGGTGGCCAGACCTATGACAGCATATCCTTTTCACAGGCAGTGGAGCGCTGGGTGGAGACGCCGCGCCCGTTATGCTTCGTGATTGGTGGGGCGGAAGGTCTGGATGGTCCGGTTATCCAGCGCGCGGACCATACCCTTTCCTTTGGCAGGATGACATGGCCGCATATGCTGGTGCGGGGCATGCTGGCTGAACAGCTCTATCGTGCCCGCGCCATTTCGGCGGGGCATCCCTATCACCGGGCGGGCCGTCCCTGAGGGGCGGCCCGTAAAAAACGGCCTACCGCAGGGAACGATTCGGCGCATCATCCGTATAGGCGAGAGAAGACGAGGCACGTCCGGCCAGGCTGTCCGGCGCTTCCGCCACTTCCGTGCTGAGGCGACGCGACTGGGCCTGCGCCATGACCGCCGGGTTGCGGGTGGCTCTCTGGTAGGTGCTCAGCATCATGTCCGATGTCGTATCGGGGCGGGCATAGATGAAGCCGTAGGTCGGGTAGATGCTGCCATAGGCGCCGCTGTGGTTGTTCAGCGCCACGCGCACGGCCGACCAGTCATTATTTGGCGAGACATCAATCACGGACACATCGCGGCTGATCCCGCGCTGCCCCCAGTGGGACTGGTCAATGATGATGGTGCGGTTATTGACCAGATGGCGGACCACCGCCACATGACCAAGCGGCATGCGGCGCGTGCCGCGGAAGTTCAGGACGCTGCCTTCTTCTGGCGCATTGCCGCGTGCGTAGCGGCCGGCGGCCTTGTACCACCAGTCAATGGCGTTGCCATGGATTTCAACGGCGGAGGCGGCCTTGGCAAAGGCCACGCACTGGATCACGTGCCCGCGTTCCACCCCGCGCCGTGCGCTGGCATGGTGGACCAGGGCATGGCGGGCCGTGGAATGTGTCACATGGCTGGTATGCTGGGTGGTGCGGGCATGACCCTGCGCTGAAAACATGAATCCGAACGAAGCACCGAGAACGGAAAGTAAAACGCTACGCTTCAGGTTTCTGATCCACATTTTCCGCAATCTCTCCACCACTGCCGGGGTGATCTGACAATAACCCGCTCACATCGTGTTCATCGAGTAGCAAGCCCATCGCAGCCGTGACAAGCCTGTGCTGTCAGGGATGAAGAGCTACACGCTATATTTCGCCCAAAAATCCAACTTCACGCAAAAAATAGGAATAAAATCCCAATAGAAAGATTTTGTTCCCTGTTTTTCAGGCGATAGGGCTGCATGTGGCGCGTGGGAGAACAGAAGTGGAATGATTCTCGAAAAGCGGGAAAGTTGCAAAAATGTGACATGTTTAACAGGGGCTTTCCCGCTCCTTCAGGGTCTTATTTTGTGCAGGTCAGCATGATCTCGACCAGCACGTCGGGGTGGGCCATCGTGGCCTGAATGCATGCACGCGCGGGCGCGCCATCCTTGGGCAGCCAGGCGCTCCAAACGGCGTTCATGGCATCACGGTCATTGATGTCCTTCAGCCAGATCTGGGCCTGCAGCAGGCGGGTGTTGTCGGTGCCGTGCAGTTCCAGTGCCTCGTCAATCTGGGCCAGCACGTCCTTTGTCTGGGCGGTAATGTCGCCCGACAGGTCGCGGGCCACGAATCCCTGCGTGAACAGGAAGCCATGATATTCCACAACCTTGGACAGGATGGGGTTGGGTTCGGTGCGGATGATCTTGCTCATGTCATTGATCCTGATTGGTTGGCAGGCGTGCGATGGACCGCAATCCTGTTCCCCTCTCTTTGCGCCGGTCCGGTCCGAGGTCAACTGCCTGTAAAAAGCCGTGCGAATTCGGCCAGCCGGTCAGTGGTGTCGAAATCCTGCGTAATCTCCGGCCCGGCGGGAATCCGTAACATCGTGGATTCGTGCTGGCGCAGCAGGGAACGCGCACCCTGATCGCCATTCAGGGTCAGGAGGGCAGGGAACAGCTTGCGGCTCCACAGGATCGGATTGCCCCGCCTGCCTTCATGCACCGGCATGGCGCCGGGCCGCCCAGGATGCGCCATGAACGCGGTGATAAGCTGGTCTATCAGCTCCGCGCCAATCAGGGGCATGTCTCCCAGGCAGATCACTGCGCCCGCCACATCCTGCTGTGTGCTGACGGCCTGTATGCCGGTGGCCAGTGTGCAGGACAGGCCGGTCATGTAATCCTGTGCGGTGACGAAATCGATCCTGCGTCGCGTCCGTACCCCGGACAGGGCGGCCTGCCGGATCTCTTCGGCCCGGTGGCCGAGCACGACCGTAACCGGGTCGGCCCTGCTGGCCGTGACGGCACGCAGGGTGCGCGCGATCATGGGCAGGCCCGTGGCGTCGGGGGCAAGAAGCTTGTGCGCGGGCGCCGTGCGGCTTGAGCTGCCCGCGGCCAGAACAATGGCTGCGATACGCGGTGGCGTTTCGCTCATGCCCAGCCGGATAACCGGCCTAGCGGCTTGTTGTGCCGCAGGGCGACAATTTCAGCCAGAATGGACACGGCAATTTCCGCCGCGCCGACAGCACCGATCGCAAGGCCGATGGGACCATGAATTCGTGCAATCTGTGCTTCGGAATAGCCATTCTCCCGCAGCCGCTCCACGCGCGATGCCTGCGTTTTGCGTGAACCCAGCGCGCCTATGTAAAAAGCATCACTGTTCAGCGCATAGTGCAGCGTCGGGTCGTCCAGCTTGGCATCATGGGTCAGGGTGACAATGGCGGTCTGGTTGTCCACGCCCAGCCGCGCAAGCGTTTCATCTGGCCAGTCGGTTTCAAGCTCGATACCGGGGAAGCGTTCCGGCGTGGCCAGTTGGGAGCGTGGATCAACCACGGTTACGCAGAACCCGGTGGTCTGCGCCATGGGGGCGAGAACCTGTGCGATATGCACCGCGCCAACAACCAGCAGGCGCGGCGGCATGGGAATCAGGTGCAGGAACCACTGCGCCTGCCCCGCATCGTCTTCCACGCGCAGGCTGCGCCCGGTTTCAAAAACCTCCCGCGCGCGGGCCTGAATTTTCCCGGCCATGACCGTATCCGCCATCGGGGGGAGCAGATCATCCCCGGACAGGAGGCATGACTGCCCCGTGGCAAGCTCGGTCGCGACAATAACGGGTTTGCGGGCCTGACGTCTGGCGGCAATGGTTTCCAGCAGTTTCAGGTCCAGCGTGCCCTGTGGGTGGGCGGGGGTGCGTATTGCCGCGACATACACATCCAGCATGCCGCCGCAGGCCAGCCCGACCGCCCATGCATCATCGCTCGACACACCATAGGACAGGCTGGCGGGCTGCCCGGTTTCCATTACGGCGCGGGCTTCCTCGATCACCGCGCCTTCCACGCAGCCCCCGCTGACCGAGCCTTCGATGCGGCCGTTGGCGCATACCGCCATCATGCTGCCCGCAGGGCGTGGAGAACTGCCCCATGTCGAGGTCACGGTCGCCAGGGCGCAGGGCTGGCCCGCCCGAGCCCATTCGATCAGGAGATCCAGGGGATCCCGTGTAGAGGAAGGTTGTGTCATGACAAAGCTACCCTATCAGCACAGATACAGTCATGCCAGCCAGTAGACATGCAGGCCCGGGCAGCCCATGTATGTAATAACGCATGTGTCCGCCCATGGTGGGCCAGCACATGAATGGAGAAATACAAATGAGTTATGTTGATCCCGTCTGGTATGTTGTTGCTGACAGCATTCATGCCCGTTTTCTCAAGCATGGCGAACATGGCCTTGCGACCTTCACGCACCTCAAAAGCGACGACGCCAAGGGCATGGATGCCCCCCGCAATGGCGCGTATGGCAAGGTGATTGCCGAATTCCTGAATGATGCGGTCCGCCGTAAGGAAGCTCCCGGCATTGCCATCGCCGCGCCGGGTGAGGTGATGCACCAGATCCGCACGCATCTGGACGTGCAGGCCCGCCCGCTGGTGGTCAAGGAACTGGAACGCGACCTGACCAACACGCCCGACCATGACCTCGCGAAGCATTTCGATATTCCCGCGACCGGCTGGCCGCTGACCGCCGCTGGCTGATGCATGCGCCCTGCGGTATGTAGGGCGCATTCCATAATAGGGTCATATCCATGTCGGCATCCCTGTCACTCGAAGTCGTGCCCGTTACCGCTTTCGGGCAGAACTGTTCCATTTTATGGAACCCTGAAACCCACCACGCCGTGGTGGTTGATCCGGGCGGGGATGTGTCGCGCATCATGGCGTTTATCGAACGCCATGGCCTGTCGGTGGATGCGATCTGGCTGACCCATGGCCATCTGGACCATGCCGGTGGGGCCGATGCCTTGCGCAAGGTCCTGTCCCACAGGCAGGAAACACCGGTGCCTGTCATCGGCCCCGAAAAGGGGGATGCGCCATTGCTGGCCTCCATTCCCGAACAGGCCGCCCTGTTCGGCCTGACGGGACTGGAAAACGTCACGCCTGACAGGTTCGTGACGCATGGCGAAAAGCTGGAATGTCTGGGTCATGAATTCGAGGTCCGGCACGTGCCCGGCCACACACCCGGCCATGTCATCTTTTATGATCCCGCCGCCCGCTTCGCGCTGGTGGGGGACACCCTTTTTGCCGGTAGCGTGGGGCGGACCGATCTCCCGTATGGCAATCATGAACAACTGATTTCATCCATCCGCCGGGAATTGCTTCCGCTGGGCGATGATGTCACCATCCTGCCCGGTCATGGCCCGGCAACGACAATAGGTGCCGAACGGACGGGAAATTCCTTTCTGGCCTGACGAATGAATAACATGGTGCAGGAGAGAAAGTGCGTATGATGTCCTTCAAGACAGGCCTGAGGCTGGTTCTGGCCGCATGCATGGCCACGGTGTCCGTGCCCGTCCTGGCGGAAGAAACGGGTGAACCCACTCACGCACAGGCACCCCTGCCCACCGTGCCGCTGACAATCACCAGCGCCAATGGCACGAAGCACCTTTTTACGGTGGAAAAGGCCATGACCCCGCGTGAGCAGCAGGTGGGCGAAATGTTCCGCCCGTCCGTTCCGGCGGATGGTGGCATGATCTTCGTCTGGCCCTTTCCGCGCCAGAGTGACATGTGGATGGAAAATACCAGAGCTTCCCTCGATATCGTCTTTATCGGGGCGGATAACCGCATTTCATCCATTGTCGAGAACGCCGTACCCCTCAGCCTCGCCCGTATCAGCAGTCATGGCCCCGTGCGCGCCACGGTGGAGCTGCAGGCGGGTATTACCGAAAAGCTCGGAATCGTAGTGGGTGACCGGGTGGATTCCCCCGTGCTGACAAACCAGCCCGCCGGTAAGTAATTCTATTATCTGGCGGTTTTCTGGGGTTCATTCATTTTCTGGTCATTTAATTTCTGTTTTTTCTGATTTTTTGATTGACGGTTAGCTGGGGTGGTCCTATATCCCGCTTCACCGGCGGCGCTGAGGAAACTTCTTGAGCTTCTCCGGTGGATT
>NZ_QUWV01000071.1 GCF_003403295.1 Komagataeibacter melaceti
CCCCCGCTTCAGGCCCCCCCCCTGAGGCGGGGGAGTTTTTTTATGCGAACACCCCGGTTTCCTGCGCCGGTTCAGGGTTAGAGGCTGCTTAAAAGCAACTTATTGATAAAAAATAATAAAAGTTTCTGGGTGCTGCTTTTTTTTCAAAAAGGCAGCGTTTTCTGAAGCTTTTTGAAAAAAGCTTCACCAAAAACTTCCTTATGATTACAGGGCGTTTCTTGGATTGGTTCTATTGCTGTTTTATCCAGAAAAGCAGCTGGAAATTCCCGGTATTCCATCTGGATCAGGAACGCGGTCGCACTATCCGATAGTGCTCCATTGCCCGAAAATGACCCAGACCAGACGTTAGCCTGCTACACCAAGGCAGACGTCACACCAGCCTGTCATGCATGAAGTGGCTTGCCGAAGCCGCCTGGGACAGGACCAGATGCCGGATTGCGGCTTCCGCCCCCAGATGCCAGCCATGGAACAGAAAGGCGCTCCCCACCAGCGCAGGCAGCAGGTAAACCCATAGCGCCCTGGGCACGGGACCACATTTGAAGCCCAGCACCACCGCCGCGATCGACCCGATCATGGCCCCGGTCACCACTTCCGATACCGTATGGGCATGCAGCACAAGCCGGGTATAGGCCATGACAGCAGCCACGAACATCAGGGGCAGCATGGTCAGGGTTGGCAGGCCGATAAACGCCTCCCGCCCCATCATGATCAGCAGGCTTCCATAGACAAGGCAGGCCGAGGCTACATGGCCACTGGGGCTGAAAACGCGGGCCTGCATGAATACGGCATAATACAGGCCCATGATTTTCAGGACCAGCATGAGTGCGAGTGTCAGCACCACCGTCACGAGCCAGACGGAGGCGCCACGCCGCCATTCCCGCCAGACCATAACGGCCGCCACAGTCGCAACGACTGGCAGAATATCGCCCTGATCAGCAAAATCGGTGATGAAACGTATCATAACGAGACGTAATTTCCTGCCACCTGATCGATTCTGCATATCATATGGGCAGTTACCCGGCCAGCACTATCCCGAATACGCGACAGGAGCAGAAACTGGGCAGGCCGGGCGGAAAATCACCTGAAACACCCCTCACCACAAACCGGGGCCATCAGTGCCATGCCGCCGCATGGTCCCGACAGGCCCACCGCCGCCGTCAGGGCGGGCGCAGGCCTGTCGGGTAACAGGTTACGGGTTGATCAGGGCGTTTTGGGTGTCTGCACGCGCTGTGCACCCACCTGCTCGGCCGTGACGCCATGGTCGCCGTTGCCGAAGGTTGCGGTCACATAATTGACCACGGCCGCGATTTCCGCATTGCTCAGGCGCTGCACGTCGGACTTTCCATCAAAGCCCGGCATATAGGCATGCACGCCATTCGCCGTGCGGTTCACACCCTCCAGCACGGTCATGATCAGGTTATCCGGGTGCCCGGAACCGACAACAGCGTTGTGGAACAGGGAAGGCACGTAGTGGTCACCCGTCCCCGCCCCGTTGTCGCCATGGCAGGATGCGCAGTTGGCGTCATACACCCCCTTGCCGTCCATCGGGTTGAGGTTGTCGATGCGGGTGAGTTCGCCCGAGCGGATATCGGGCGTATCGAGGGCCTGCCCGGCACGAGCGCGCGCCGGATGCTCGCCATCATCCTCCTTGGCCGGGACCTGAAGGATATAGGCCGCCAGGGCATGCAGGTCCTCATCGGTCAGGTGGCTGGAGCTATGCTCGATCACTTCCCCCATCGGGCCGGCGGCCTGGCTCAGGCCATCCACATGGCCGGTGCGCAGGTAAGCCACCAGGTCATCTTCGCTCCAGTCCCCGATCCCGGTGGTCTTGCTGGATGTGATGTCAGGCGCATACCACCCCAGCAGCGAGGCACCGGCCAGGTAACTGTCCGTCTTCTCGCTCAGCATGACGTTGCGGGGCGTATGGCATGTGCCACAGTGTTCCAACGCATGGGCGAGGTATTTGCCACGCCGCAGCTTGTCAAACGTCGCCGCATCGCCCGTTTCCGGCTCGCTCTCCCCTGCCACAAGGTTCCAGATCGCCATGGTGATGCGCAGGTTGGCCGGGAAATTGAGTGATGTGGCGGGCGGGGTTTCGGCCACGGGTTTCACGTCGTGCATGAACCATGTGTACAATGCCGTCACATCATCATCCGTCATGCCGGAATAGGAGACATAGGGCATGGCAGGATAGAGGCGGCTGCCATCGCGGCGGACGCCGTGGCGCACGCTTTTCTCGAAATCCTGCAGCGTGTATTTACCGATCCCGTGGTCGGGATCGGGCGTGATGTTGGTTGAAATGATATCACCCATCGGCGTGGTGATGCTCAGCCCCCCGGCAAAGGGCTGGCCACCGGGCCGGGTATGACAGGCGATACAGTCCCCTGCCGTGGCGACATATTTGCCGCGCGCCAGCAGTTCGGCCGAAGGTTCATCCGCCCGGGCGGGTGCGGTGGACAGGGCGGCAAGCATCGCCCCTGCCCCCAGGGCCGGCCACAGGATCTTGCGTGCAACATCAGGCATGGGAAAGTTCTTTTTTCAGCGTATCAGCAACACGCAGGGCGAGTGCCGCGACAGTCAGGGTGATATTGCCGGTCCCAACCGAGGAGAAGACGGACGAACTCGCAATAAACAGGTTTTCGTGGTCATGCGTGCGGCAGAAGCCGTCCACCACGGAATCCTTCGGGTCGGTTCCCATGATGGTGCTGCCCGCGGGATGGTCCTGCGGGAAGTAGCCCGGCGTCCACTGCTCGTCCGTGCCATGCATAAGGCCGATCAGTTCACGGAACAGGCCGCGGGTATGTTCGCAGCTTTTCACCGTATATTCAGGCAGCTTGTAATAGACCTCGGGGTGCGGAATCCCCAGCATGTCCTTATGCGTGCTGCTGAGGGTGAGGCGGTTTTCCGGGTCGGCCAGCCCTTCGTTATGGCTGAACAGCCGGACGGTGTGGGAGGCGAGGTAGCGGATCTGCTCCTCAAGTTCACGCCCGACATAGCCCTTGGAAATGGCCAGCGCGGTGGCCAGGTCCACCTGGTTGTCATCCACCATGTGCACCAGATAGGCGCCGCGCTCGTTACGCCAGCTTCCATCACGGAAATTGTCGATCACGTTGGTTTCAAGCGGCCCCCTGCCCGGCCACAGCGCCTTGTCACCACTGATGAAGGTGACCTGCACCCCCGTATGGTCCATCATGTTACGGCCCACATGGCCCGAACTGTTGGCAATGCCGTCGGGGCTCTGCTCATCGGCTGAGACCAGCAGGAGCTTCGCAGTCTCGATACAATGTGCGGCGATAACGAAGTACTTGCCGGTTACGCGGTGCGATCCCTTGTCGGGATCGTAATAATGCACGGCGGTGACGCGCTTGTTGGCGCTGTCCCGCTCAATCTTGTACACAACCGCGTTGGGGACGAAACGCGCGCCCGCCGCCTCGGCATGATAGACGGAATAGCTGCCGTTATACATTGCCCCGATCGGGCAGATGGGCATGCAGTTGTTATGCCCCTCGCAGGTCGGGCGGTTGTCATAGGGCCGGGTGTTACGCGCCTGCGGCTCATGCACCACGCGGTAGGGCGTCTTTTCACTGATCAGCTTGCGGAACTGCTGCGCCGCATATGAAATGGGCAGCGCCTCCATCGGGTAGGGCTGGCGGCGCGGTGAGCCGAGATCCTCACGCGCGGGGTCAGGACCGCAGACCCCCATCATCACTTCGGCCTGATAGTAGAACGGTTCCAGGTCGTCGTATTTCAGCGCCCAGTCGCGTCCCTGCCCGTAGCGGGTTTTCAGCTCGAAATCCGATGGCAGGTAACGCCATGCGCACCCTGCCCAATGCCATGTCGTCCCGCCCATCATGCGCAGGTAAACCTGCTGGTAGGCCTCGGCATCGGGGCCGGTGGTGTGCAGGTAATCGTTGGGCGTGATCTGGTTGGGGGGATGCAGCGCCCACGGCACGGAAGGAAACGGCCCCTGATAGGACGGCTTGTTTTCAAGGTTGCGGAAATTCTCGACAAAATGCTGCCGGTCCACACGCGGTCCCGCTTCCAGCACGATGACGGAAATGCCCGCCCGCACCAGTTCATTGGCAATGGAACTGCCCGCGACACCGGAGCCGACGATGACGACGTCGGCCGAGAGGTCCTGTTCAGATGGCATGGGGAAGCTCCGGGTTCAGGTGGGTTCTACAACGAATTTTGAAGGCGACAGGGCAGGTTCCCCCGTTGGAACCGCCACTTCCGGCGGGGTCTTGGTCCAGTAGAACGGACCACCCGCGGCGTAGGTCTTGGGGTAGATGGCATCGCTGGTGATGTCGAACATCAGGGCCGAGCGATAGACCACGACCTTCTGGTCAGCCACGCCGCGGTACCAGCCGGTCATGATTTCATGGATCACGTCCTTGAACACCGGATCGGCATGTTCGGCGGCGGTGGCCAGTGCGCGGGCGCTGCTGAAATTCCCGCTTTCCATAAGCGCATGCAGCTTGCCTATCTGATCACGGCGCTCCGGGACCGCGTGGATGATCCCGGCATACAGGGCCTGGCTGATCTGCGGGTTGAGGGTTTCCCGGTCCGTCAGGCGCTTGGAAAGGGCGAGGAAAAGCGGGGCGACCGTGTCCTCATCAACCGTGGCGGCAAGCCCCGGGTTCGCGCCCACGGCCACCGTGGCCAGCCCCATCGCGCCAAGCAGCATATCGCGGCGCGACATGCGCAATGCCTGGGCCATGCGCATGCTGTTGGGGGTGGCCAGATGAATACGGGTGGAAGAACATGACCGGTCTGCAGCCATATGGTGTCGCCTCTCATGTCTGTCCAGCCGGGATGCCGGAAAGAACAGGCATGGCTGAGCGGGATGCAGTAATTAAGCACTATGGATACCGCTACGTAACGTGTTGTCGCAACCTCTCCGGCCCCTATATTAGCGAATGGCTGGTTCACGTCTGGTGTGCGACAGCATGGGGGCCGACTTTGACATATTACGTAATGACATAATTCCGGATATATACTTCGTACGGCAATGAAACCCGCTTCTGTATCCATCACGACAATATCATCCGGAATTCAGGCCCCGGCCTCCCGTCAGGAAAATCGGCGTGACATTCTTGATAATACCTCACGGGGGTATAAAGTCAGGGCCGGATGCATATTAGGAGCGCGGCAGTGTCCCAGACCTTTGGCTTTCCTGTCGGCGGGATGAGCTGTGCGGCCTGCGCCGCGCGGATCGAAAAGATCCTCAACCGCCAGGATGGCGTGAAAGCCACGGTCAATTTCGCCTCGGGCCGTGTCCAGGTCATGCTGGAAAACCCTGCGGCCTCCATTGGCAATGTTGTATCAGCCATACGCAAGGCCGGTTTTACGGTGGCGGAACAAAGCGTGGACCTGTCCCTGACGGGCATGAGCTGCGCCAGTTGCGCCGCGCGGATCGAGAAGGTCCTGAACCGCCTCCCCCTGACACGGGCCAGCGTGAATTTCGCGGCCGAAAGGGCGCATGTCGTTTTCGTGCCCGGCATTGTCGAGCCGGACGCCATCATCAATCGGGTGGAAAAGGCCGGGTTCGGCGCGAAGCTGCTGGATAACAGCCTGAATAAGGATGAACACGCGCAGCGCGAACAGGCATGGCGGCGCGAGCGCAACGGCTTTCTCCTGACACTGGTGCTGTCGCTGCCTTTTTTCGCACAGATGGTGGCGATGCTGCTTGGCTTTACGGCCATGATGCCCGACTGGCTGCAATGCGCGCTGGCAACGCCGGTGCAGTTCTACTGCGCGCGCCACCTGTACCAGCGCGCCTGGAACGCGGTGCGTGGCGGCTCGGCCAACATGGATGTGCTTGTGGTACTGGGCACCAGCATTACCTATTTCTTCAGCACCGCCGTTATTGTGCTGGGCCTGAAGCAGCCGGTCTATTTTGAGGCCGATGTCGCCATCATCACGCTGATCTCACTGGGCAGGCTGATGGAAACCCGCGCCCGGGACCGGACCAGCGCCGGGATTGAAAGGCTGCTCCGGCTCCAGCCCCAGATCGCGCATGTGGAAAGCGATGGCGTGGTCATTGATCGCCCGGTGGCCGATGTGCGGGTGGATGACATCCTGATTGTCCGGCCGGGAGAAAGCATCCCGGTTGATGGCGAGGTCGTGGATGGTGCCTCCGACGTGAATGAGGCCATGCTGACGGGGGAAAGCCTGCCCGTACTGAAAAAGAACGCGGACAAGGTCTTTGGCGGCACGATGAACACCACCGGCGCCCTGCGCATCCGGGCCACCGGTGTCGGGGCGGATACGGCGCTGGCGCATATCGTGAACATGGTAGAACAGGCGCAGGGGTCAAAGGCCAGCGTGCAGCGGCTGGCAGATCGGGTTTCGGCCATTTTTGTCCCGGCCGTGCTGATCCTTGCGCTGCTGACCTTCCTTGTCGGGTGGCTGGTGACAGACAACGCGACGTGGAGCCTTGTTTCAGCCGTGTCCGTTCTGGTCATCGCCTGCCCCTGCTCGCTTGGCCTGGCCACGCCCACGGCCATCATGGTTGGCACGGGACTGGGTGCGCGTGCGGGCATCCTGTTTCGCAACGCCAATGCGCTGGAACGGGCGGAAAAACTGACCACCATCATCATGGACAAGACCGGCACCCTGACCGAAGGCCACCCCAGCGTAAGCGAGGTGCAGCCCGCACCCGGTATTGAGCCCGCGCACCTGCTGGCCATCGCCTACACGCTGGAGAAGGATTCCGAACACCCGCTGGCCCGCGCCATCAGTGATTACGCCGTGGCGGCGGGAACCAGAGCCCTGCCGGTTACGCAGTTCAGGGCCCTGCCAGGCATGGGGGTTACGGCGCAGGTGGATGGGGCGCCAATCCATATCGGCTCCCCCCGTTTCATGCACGAAGCGGGCATACCGCTGGATGATGCCAGCGTTACCCGACTGGAACAGGCAGGCAGGACCGTTATTGTGGTGGCGGCGGATGCCCGCGTGCTGGGGTATATTGCCCTGTCCGACCGCCTGCGCGCTGACGCGGTTGAAACCGTTGCGGCGCTGCATAAGGCAGGTATCAGAATTGTGATGCTGACAGGCGACAACCAGCATGCGGCCGCAGTCGTGGCGCAACAGGTCGGGGTGGACGACTATCTGGCAGGCGTGCTGCCCGGTGACAAGGCCCATAATGTAGAGAAATACCGTGCCGCAGGGCAGACCGTGGGCATGGTGGGTGACGGCATAAACGACGCCCCGGCCCTGGCGGCGGCGGATGTTGGTTTTGCCATTGGCGCAGGCGCTGCCATTGCGCTGGATACGGCGGATGTCGTGCTGATGAAAAGCGAACTGACCAGTGTGCTGGACGCCATTTCACTCTCGCGCGCGACACTGGCCAAGATCCGGCAGAACCTCTTTTTTGCTTTCATCTACAATATTCTTGGCCTGCCGCTGGCCGCCTTCGGCCTGCTCAACCCGATCGTAGCCGGGGCCGCGATGGCGATGAGTTCGGTATCGGTTGTCAGCAATTCGCTGCTTCTCAACCGCTGGAAGGCGCCCTCCACCCGCCGTGGATAGGCATGTTCTCCCTACGTACGCCATGAATATTTTAGCTATATTTTGATAAATATGATAACGAACATGCATTACGGATCGTTATCGGGGTTGATGAACCGCATCAGGCAGGTCGTGCAGTGGCACGAATATTGCTTGGAATTGTGGATACGCAGCAGAATCCGCCGCTATTCATTGCACGTTCACAACGTCGTTACCTTCCGGCCATTAGCGGAAATCAAAGAGACGGACAGCAGATATTTTCATTCGCGCATAAATCCTGACCAAAGAGGATCAGACATGCTTGATAATCCGTTCAAATCCGACATTGATTACAAGGAAGCCGCTGAACGTAGGGAAACCGACTATCAGGCATGGAAACTTTACGCCAGGCGGCTGGAAAAACAGTTGGCGGATGTAACGCGCAAACTGGCTGTCATGACCGCATCAGACACCGGCCACCGCGCACAGGTCCGGGCGATAAGCGAGATGCACCCCCACAGTCCGCTCCTGGCCGCAACGGATGCCACGTTCGAAAATGGCAACCCCAAGCCCCATATCCGCCTTATATTTGAAAAGTCATTTGATAACATGCTGCGGATCTACGGTGTGCCCGATCCGCAATCACATCGCCTGAACTGATAACGCCGCCCGCCGAACATGACCGGAAAATATGGGAAACCATATGTTTCCACCATCGTTGTTTTTCACCTCCGGGCCTCACGATAATGATGTTGCCAGCAGGCCAGCCCCTGCATGATCCAGCACAGGCGGAGTATCGTTACGTGAAACACGGCATCCTTTCACTACCGCTGGCAGTTGTTGCGCTGTCCCTGCCCACACATGGTCCGGCTGCGGCACAGGCCATGACCAACCCCACGCAGGTCCAGTCCGGTACCTATCATGTTGAGCCGGAACATACGCAGGTTGCCTTTACGGTCCTGCATCTCGGGTTCACCAATTATCTGGGCCTGCTCTCCCATGCTTCCGGCACGCTGGAACTTGATGCGCATGATCCGTCACGCACGAAGCTGTCCGTCACCATTCCCGTGGACTCCGTACAGACCACAAACAGCAGACTGACCGGGGAACTGAAGGGGGAACAGTGGTTTGACGCAGCCAGATTCCCCACCGCGACATTCACTTCCACCACAATCCGCCTGACGGGACAGGACGATGCCATTGTAACCGGCAACCTGACCCTGCATGGCGTCACGAAACCTGAAACGCTGCGGGTCCATTTCATCGGTGCGGGCATAAACGCGATGGATGGAAAATATACAGCCGGTTTCGAGGCCACGGCCACGATCAGGCGCAGCGACTTTGGCATAAAGATGTATGTGCCGCAGGTCAGCGATGACGTGCAACTGCGTATGTCAGGCGCTTTTGAGCGATAGGCGTGACGTGCTGAGCAATACCCCCGATCCTGTCGGCGGGATGATGCCTTAACTATCCCGGACGGGGAGAATTTCATGGCGGGACATCTGTACTGACTTCGGGTTCCGAACAAGAATATCCCCACGGGATAAATTACGAATTTAATCGTTTATTTCCCAAATATGACGCAGTCCTACTTCATCCACAGGGTCTACCTGCTGGATTCTGCGACCATTCCCTACTCTCAAGACTGTTCGCCGCCAACATGAATGGGTAAGCCCCGCGTAGGCTACGAGGAGACGGTGACGACACATATTTTAATAACATACTGTTTTATAATTATATAATTCGGAATCCTTTCGACAGAGGATCGTAGGTCCATCAAATTTAACTAAATTTTAAGCACAATAAATCATCACACTTTTTTTTAGTTATTATAGTTGACCGAAACCAGACAGAACCTATAATCCGCCCCGAACGCCCTTTCCGGCGTTTATCCAGCAGGATGAATTCACATGATGCGATGTAGCACCCACCCCGTCGCACCCATGGTGTTGACGACCAGCAGATAGAACAACCGGCGGAAATACTGCCGGAGCAACACCCGCAATGCGTATGCGGGCAGGTAAAGGCAGAACTCCAATGCTTGAATCCCATATTGTTGAAATTGACGGTACTTTCCTTGGCACCGTGATTCTGGAAGCCGACCGTGAAACACGGCGTTTCTATGCCGCGCATGACAGCGTGCGCGCCTTTCATAACCGCACCCTGCGCGCTCAGGATGAACTGACCCGCCAGGTTGCCCGCCTGTACCGACGCGCGCATGCGGGCATGCATGGTTTTACTGGCAGTAAATGATCCCCCCGGCTTCATCTGGCCCGGTCCTGCCGCAAACGCGATAAGGCAGGCCGGGCCAATGGCCATTCCATAAAAAACGCGGCATGAACGACGGTCCCGGTTACGGAGCAGACCCGACGTTCCCGATCCGCACGCCATCAACCGTCATCCCCGCAATGGTTGCTTATGCCGAAAGGCCAGCACCATCCGTCATTCCCGGCAGGATACGCAATATTGCGCCGTTCCCATGGATGCATCCATTTTGGGCAAATGTCCTGAACCGATCCGGGCATCTGCACAGATACGCCCACAGCCGACAGCATACAGAACACATCTGACCTGCATTCATTCCATAATTCCTGAATGATGGTGGTAATGACCCGCCGACACAGGACAACGTATCCTCCCCAGACAGTGTAAAGGATATGGCCTGCCGCGCGACATGCCACGGCAACGCCCATGTTCATCCATAACCATCACCCGGAATACCGGCGCAGTCGCCTGATATGCGAGCAGTTCTGGCGCGGCAGTCAAGCACTACCATGTCTGCACCGGGCACGTGGATATTTGTATCCATAAGTAAAGAAGATAAAAATATCCGTGCAACACTGCGTGTTCCGGCACGTTTACGCTGGGCCGTGACAATCCGGTTCCAGCAGGCCATCTGCCAGCCGCGTTTACCGCTCCGTCATGGCACTCGCTTTCTCCCCCCATTTCCGGACAGAGGAGAACAGAAAATGGATACATCCTTCCAAACGACCAGCTCCGCCCCGCAATCCGACCATTCGGACATGACGGGGGCTGGCGTTCCTTCCCGCGGTGGGGACACGCTCACCGCCATGCATCCGGCATGGCCGGGCATGACATCGCGCCCCACGGGAAACATGGCATCCCTGCTGCCACGCTCGGCCGATGTATCGGCGCGGCAGCCACGAAAAAGCCTGTTCCGTAAATAAAACAGCATCGGACCAGCCATTGCTGTTCCCGTGCGCCTGTAGCTGGAGCAGAGAATGGACGGGAACATTGCATCCTCGCTACCGACCGGCCACGCCTTCCGGGCGAAGCGGCGTTCATGGCTGGCGCGCCTGCTGGGTCATCCGCCAGAACTGACATGGCTGGATGATTTCGCGCCGGTACGGAGCGAGATTTTTGGCCTGGAACGGCTCGAAGCCCATGCCCGCAGCCTTGCCAGCGCCCAGACGGTCGCATCCCACACAGGGGGTGGTTACGGTCGCCCCCTGTCAAAACGGCTGGCGGAAAACGGGGCCTTCCTGCGTGCGGCCGACATACGCATTGCCGAGGCCATACAGAGCGGAAAGCAGTTGACGCCCGCCGCCCAATGGCTGGCCGACAACTACGCCCTGGTGGACATGCAGATACGCGAGACGGATCTGGACCTGCCACCGCGTTACTATGCCCGCCTGCCCAAGCTGGCCAATGGCCCCTTTGCCGGGCTGCCACGGGTGTTCGGGGCCACATGGGCGCTGGTGGCCCATACGGACAGCAACCTGCAGCCGGACGTCCTGCATCGTTACCTGATGGCTTACCAGAGCGTGGTGCCACTCACCATTGGTGAACTCTGGGCCGTGCCGATCACGCTGCGGATCATCCTGATCGAGAACCTGCGCCGGGTTGTCGCCGCGATCATGACCAACAACGCCAGCAGGCGGGATGCCGACAGGCTGGCGGACCGGCTCGACCTTTACCGCAAGGACCCCACCGCCGCCATTCCTGCCTTTCTGGCCACGGTGGACCCGTCCATCCTCACCAACGCCTTTACCGCGCAGCTTGCCCACCGTTCACGCGGGCTGGACCCGGAAAAGGACCCCGCTCTTGTCTGGCTGGGGCAACGCCTTGCCGATCGCGGCACCAGCATTGACAGCGCGGTGCGTGACGACCTGCAGGAACAGGGCACGTTCAACGCCACCATCCGCAACATCATCACCAGCCTGCGGCTGATTGCCGGGCTGGACTGGACGGAGGCATTTGACCGGGCGTGTCTCGTCAACGGGGTTTTTGCCAGCTACGACAGCTTCACGCAGGCCGATTTCGCCAGCCGTGACCTGTACCGCAAGGCCATTGAGGAACTGGCCCGGGGCAGCAGCCACAGTGAGGTGGCGATAGCCGAACTGGCCGTGACCATGGCGCGCAGGGCGCAGGAGATGGCCCCATCCGATCCACGCCGCGCTGACCCCGGTTATTACCTGCTCATGGCGGGACGCGGCGCGCTGGAAGCCGCAATCAACTTTCGCCCGTCATTCACACGCCTGCTGGGCCGTGGTTTCCGTGCGTATGGCATTACGGCGTACAGCACGGTGGTCATGCTGCTCAGCCTGCTCTTCCTTGCCCTGCCCCTGTGGCTGAGTGACGAGACGGGGGTGGATTACCTGTGGCTGCTGGCGGTGCTGGCCTTCCTGCCGGTTTCGGAAGCCGCGATCGCATGCGTCAACCGGGTGGCGCTGGAACTGGTGCATGCCACCCCCCTGCCGGGGCTGGAGCTGCTTGATGGCATTCCCGCCCGACTGCGCACCATGGTTGTCGTGCCCGTCCTGCTGACAACGGATGAAACGGTCAGCGCCCTGCTGGCGCGGCTGGAAGTACACTATCTGGCCACGCGCGATGACTCCGTCCATTTCGCGCTGCTGAGTGACTGGACCGATTATACACAGGCCGAAGCGCCGGATGACCAGCGGCTGCTGGACCGCGCGCTGGCGGGTATCGAGACACTCAACCGCAAATACGGCCCCGTGCCCGGTGGCATGCGTTTCTACCTGCTGCACCGCAAGCGCGTATGGAGCCGGAGCGAAGGGGTGTGGATGGGGTGGGAGCGTAAGCGTGGCAAGCTGCATGAACTCAACCGCCTGCTGCGCGGGGCCACGGATACGACATTCCTGCCCCCGGCCCATGACCTGCCGCATGATGTCAGGTACGTCATTACACTGGACGCCGATACACGCCTGCCGCTGGAAACCGTGCGCCGCCTGATCGGCAAGATGGCGCACCCGCTCAATACCCCGGCCTTTGATCCCGCATCGGGCCGGGTGCGGGAGGGGCACGGTATTCTTCAGCCCCGGGTCACACCCTCCCTGCCGGTCGGGCACCAGAGCACGCTGTTCCAGCGCATCTTCGCCAGCGCCAGCGGCATTGACGCCTATTCCGCCGCGGTATCCGACCTGTACCAAGACATGTTTGGTGAAGGATCGTACGCGGGCAAGGGCATATATGATGTCGACGCCTTCCACGCCGCCCTTGCCGGGCGGGTGCCGGAATCAGCCCTGCTCAGCCATGACCTGTTCGAGGGGATCTTCGCCCGCGCCGGCCTTGCAACGGATGTGGAGGTGGTGGAGGAATTCCCCACCGACTACCTTGTCGCAACCCAGCGCCTGCACCGCTGGACACGCGGTGACTGGCAGTTGCTGCCATGGATCACATCGGGCGCCCTGCGCCGCAATATTTCTGCGCACGCACGTATTTCGGGCATTGCGCGGTGGAAGATGCTCGACAACCTGCGGCGCACGCTCAGCATGCCGTTTGCGCTGCTCACACTCGTCACGGGCTGGTTCCTGCCCCTGCATACGGCGGTCGTGTGGACAGGGTTCATCCTGCTGACCATCGCAGTACCCGCCTTCCTGCCTGTCCTGCCCGACCTTGTACCGCGCCGGGAATGGATTACGCTGCGCAGTTACCTCAGTGTCATTGCCGCCACCAGCACCGAGGCGGCAATCACCACCTTTCTCAACATCACCTTCCTTGCGCATCAGGCTTTCATCATGGCCGATGCGATCACGCGCACGCTGGTGCGCGTATTCATTACCCGCCGCTACATGCTCCAGTGGGTGCCCGCCGCCCAGATCGCGGGGCTGCTGCGCTCGGGTCTGGCCGGATATTATGGGCGGATGCTGGCCGCGCCCCTGCTGGCGGGGGCAATTACGCTATGCGTTGCCCAGTGGGCGCCATGGAGCCTGTTTCTGGAACTGCCGGTCGCATTGCTGTGGTGCCTGTCACCCGCCGTGGCCATGTGGGCCAGCCGCACGCCGGTCATCGCCGCCCGCTCACGGCCCTCACGTACCGATATCCGCACGCTGCGCATGACTGCCCGCCGCACCTGGCGCTTTTTCGAGACGTTCACCACCCCGGCGGACCATATGCTGCCGCCTGACAATTTTCAGGAAGACCCCTCGCCCATTCTGGCGCGGCGCACGTCACCCACCAATATCGGCCTGTACCTGCTCTGCACCGCCAGTGCGCGGGATTTTGGCTGGTGTGGCCTTGCCGATACCGTGGCACGGCTGGAAGCCACCTTCGCCACGCTGGAAACCATGGCCCGCTACCGTGGGCATTTCTACAACTGGTACGCAACCGAAGACCTCAGCCCGCTTGAGCCGGTTTACGTATCCAGCGTGGATAGCGGCAATCTGGCGGGGCACCTGATCGCGCTGGCCAGCACCTGCCAGAAATGGCGCGACGGCACGGCATCAACCGATGCCTGGCGTGACGGCGTTGCGGATGCGCTGAACATCGCCATTACGGACCTGACATTCCGCAACGGCGCACGCCTGGCCAACACGGTGCCCGAACGGCAGTTGCTGCGGCTACTGACCGGGCTGAAAAACGCGGTCCTGTCCACCCAAGGCAACTCCGCCGGGGAACTGGCCACCCTGCACCGCCACGCAGCCCAAGTTGCGGAGCATGCCGCGCGGATGCACCCGAGCGTGCCCGAGAACGGCGGCGATGTCATTGCCGACCGGCTGTTCTGGACAGCTTCCCCCCTCCATACGCTGGAAAGCCACCTGCGCGACCTTGATGCCGATCTGTATGCCACGCTGCCCACCCGGCTTGACGCACTGGCGCACAAAGCGCGGACCATGGCGCAGGAAATGGACTTCCACTTCCTGTGCAATCCATCGCGCAAGCTCCTGTCCATCGGGTATCTGGTCGCGGAAGATACGCTGGATTCCAACTGCTATGACCTTCTGGCATCCGAAGCCCGGCTGGCGGTGTTCTTTGCCATAGCCAAGGGCGACATGCCCGCGCATGACTGGTTCCGGCTGGGCCGCTCGATCACACCGGTAAAAAATGGCGCGGCACTCGTTTCATGGTCCGGCTCGATGTTCGAGTACCTCATGCCCTCGCTGGTCATGCGCGCGCCGATGGGCAGCCTGCTCCAGCAGACGAACGCCCTGATCGTGCAGCGCCAGATCGCGTACGGGCAGGCGCGCAACATTCCATGGGGCATTTCGGAATCCGCCTATAACGTGCGCGATCTTGACTATACCTACCAGTATTCCAACTTCGGGGTGCCGGGGCTGGGGCTCAAGCGCGGGCTGGGGCTGGATACGGTGGTGGCCCCCTACGCCACCATGCTGGCGGCCATGGTTGATCCACAAAAGGCGGTGGCCAACCTGTACGTTCTGGAAAAAACCGGCGCGCTTGGCCGCTACGGGCTTTACGAATCCCTTGATTACACGCCTGACCGGGTACCCGACCATGGCACTGTCGCGATCATCCGGGCCTATATGGCGCATCATCAGGGCATGTCCATCCTTGCGGTGGCGGACGCCATCATGAACGGCATCATGCGCACCCGCTTTCATGATGACCCGATCATCGCCTCGGCCGAACTGCTGTTGCAGGAACGCGCGCCGCGCACCGGAGCAGTCGCCCGCCCGCTCCCGTCCGAAGATGATGCAAAACCCGTGACCCGCCCCGTCACCACACCGGCGGGGCGCTACCTGGAACGCGCGGATACGTCGCAGCCGGTCACGCACCTGCTCTCCAACGGGCGCTACACGGTCATGCTGACGGCGGCGGGGTCGGGCTACAGCCGGTGGAACGGGCTGGCCATCACGCGCTGGCGCGAGGATGTCACCTGCGATGATTATGGCACCTATATCTATCTCAGGAACCGCAGGACGGGACATGTCTGGTCCGCCGGGGCGCAGCCCGCTGGCAGGCGGCCTGATGAATATGCCGTCGCCTTCCATGAAGACCGCGCCGAATTCGGCCGCCGTGATGGATCACTGACCACCACGCTGGAAATACTCGTCTCGGCTGAAGATGACGCCGAGGTCCGCCAGCTTTCGGTGTACAACAGCGGCAGCGACGTGGTGGAAATCGACATCACGTCCTACGCCGAACTTGCCATGCTGGCGCAGGATGGTGACATGGCGCATCCGGCCTTTACCAAGCTGTTTGTCCAGACCGAATACCTGCCCGATTTCCGCACCCTGATCGCAACCCGCCGCCGCCGCACGCCCGATGAGGCGGAAATCTGGGTTGCCCATCTGGCGGTCTTCGAAGCCGGGAGCGAAATCGAGATTGAAACCGACCGCGCATCCTTTATCGGCCGCAGGCAGAGTGTGCACCAGCCAGCGGCCATATCGGGCCTGACGCCGCTTTCGGGCCATACCGGCACGGTGCTTGATCCTGCCTTTTCTATCCGGGTTCCGGTTTCCATCCGCCCCGGCACGCGGGCGCGCGTTGCGTTCTGGACCATGGCCGCCGCCAGCCGCGAGGCCCTGCTGGACATGATCGACAGGCACAAGGACCATGCCGCCTTTGAGCGCGTACGCACGCTTGCATGGACACAGGCGCAGGTACAGTTGCGGCACCTGGACATTCCCGCCACCACGGCGGACCTGTTCCAGCGGCTGGCGGGGCATATCCTTTTTGCCGGGCCAGCCCTGCGCGCGAACACCGCGGCCATTACCAAGGGGGCCGGCGCGCAGCCACTGCTGTGGGAACAGGGCATTTCAGGCGACCTGCCCATTCTCCTGCTGCGCATACGCGAGGCGTCCGATACCGGTATCGTACGGATGCTACTGCAGGCACATGAGTATTTCCGGCTCAAGCAACTGGCGGTGGATTTTGTCATCCTGAACGAACACCCGTCTTCTTACCTGCAGGAACTGCAGGTGGCGCTTGACCATATGGTGCATGCCATCCCACGCGGGGACAACAAAACCGGCTCCATACGCGTGCTGCGGGCCGACCTGCTGACCCCGGTCCTGCGCAATCTCATCGTGTCCATCGCCCGTGTGGTTCTGGTGGCTGATCATGACCTGGCGGAGCAGCTTGACTACGCGCAGGGAACTGCAACGCGCACCTTCCTGCCCGCGCTGGCAGCGCCCCCCGTGGCGGCTTCGGCCTTTGGCGTGCCAGCCATACCGGAGCTGGAATTCTTCAACGGCCATGGGGGCTTTGCCGAAAACGGGCGGGAATATGTGGTGGTCCTTGGGCCGGGGCAGAACACGCCAGCGCCATGGATCAATGTCATTACCAACGCGACATTCGGCTTCCAGGTCTCGGCCGAGGGCAGCGGCTATACATGGTCGGTCAACAGCCGCGAGCACCAGATCACGCCATGGTCGAACGACCCGGTCAGTGACCATGCGGGCGAAGTCTTCTATTTCCATGATGAAACCAGCGGCGCGCTGTGGTGCCCCACCGCCGCCGTGCGCCGCGACCGTGCCGCGACCTATGTGGCGCGGCATGGGCGGGGATATTCGCGGCTGGAGCGTATCGCGCACGGCATCGCCAGCACCCTGCTCCAGTACGTGCCCGTGACGGACCCGGTCAAGATTACGCGCATCCAGCTTCACAACCTGTCGGACCAGCCACGCACGCTGTCAGTTACCGCCTATGTGGAATGGGTGCTGGGCCGCGCGCGCAGCACGGCGGGCCCCTTTGTTTCCACCGCTATGGATGGGGAGACCGGCGCGCTGTTCGCCCGCAACCGATGGAATGCCGAATATGGCGACCGGGTCGCGTTTGCCGATATTGGTGGCTATCTCACCGCCTGTTCGGGCGACCGGAGCGCATTTATCGGCCGCAACGGCACGCTGGACCACCCGGAGGCATTCACCCGCGCCAATGGCGTGCAGGGCCGCACCGGTGCCGGACTGGACCCGTGCGGGGTGGTACAGACAATCGTGACGCTGCCACCAGGGGGGAAGGCTGAAATCACCTTCCTGTTGGGTGAAGGGGAAAACGAGGACGAAGCCCGCAACCTTGTCACCCGTTACCGTACGATCAACCCCGATCAGGTGCTGGATGCGGTCAGGCGGCACTGGGATGGTGTGGGTGGCACCATACAGGTCCACACGCCTGACCGGAGTATGGATATCATGCTCAATGGCTGGCTGCTCTATCAGGCGCTGGCCAGCCGCGTGCAGGCACGGGCCGGTTTCTATCAGGCAAGCGGCGCCTATGGCTTCCGTGACCAGTTGCAGGATGGCATGGCGCTGGCCCTGTCCTGCCCGGATCTGGTGCGCGCGCACCTGCTGCGCGCGGCGTCACGGCAGTTCGTGGAAGGGGATGTGCAGCACTGGTGGCTGCCACACACCGGCGCGGGCGTACGCACCCATATCTCCGATGACTGTGCGTGGCTTGCCTATACGGTGGCCCATTACGTCACCACATCGGGCGATACGGGCGTGCTGGACGAACATCTCGCCTTTCTGGAAGCGCCCCCCCTGCCCATGAGCGAACATGACCGTTTCATGGTCCCCGCCACCTCCGGGCAGGGTGGGTCACTGTTTGAACACTGCGCCCGCGCGCTGGACCACAGTATGGCTACGGGGGCGCATGGCCTGCCGCTGATGGGCACGGGCGACTGGAACGACGGCATGAACCATGTCGGCGCGGAAGGCCGGGGGGAGAGTGTGTGGCTGGGCTGGTTCCTGCACACCACGCTGATGACGTTCATCCCGCTGGCGCGCGCACGCGGCGATCACACCCGCGCCCAGCGATGGGAGGAACACGCCCGGGCGCTGGCCACGGCGCTGGAAGACACATGGGATGGGGACTGGTACCTGCGCGCCTATTTTGATGACGGCACGCCACTGGGTTCACATACCGCGGCGGAATGTCAGATCGACGCCATTTCCCAGTCATGGGCCGTGCTGTCGGGTGTGGCATCACTGGAACGAGCGGAGCATGCCATGCGCTCGGCCATTACACGGCTTGTGCGGCCGCATGACGGGCTGGTCCTTGTCCTCACGCCGCCGTTCGACACCATGGAGCCCGATCCCGGCTACATCCGTGGCTATCCGCCCGGCATACGTGAAAACGGGGGCCAGTATACCCATGCCGCCCTGTGGACGGTCATGGCCGTGGCCGCGCTGGGGGATGGGGACCGGGCACATGGCCTGTTCCACATGATCAACCCCATCAACCATGCACGCGACCCGGACGAAGTGGCCCGTTACCGGCTGGAACCCTATGTTGTCGCGGCCGATGTCTATTCCTGCCCGCCGCATGTGGGCCGGGGCGGGTGGTCATGGTACACCGGATCGGCCGGGTGGATGCAGCGCGTTGGAGTGGAGACCATTCTGGGCATCCGCATCCATGGCACGCAATTACTGATTGACCCCTGCATACCGCGTGAATGGCCGAAATTCGGGGCAAGCATCCGCTGGCGCACGGCCACCTACAGCATTACCGTGCAAAATCCGAACCAGGTGTGCCGTGGCATCAGTCATGTCAGCGTGGATGGCCGGTCCCTGACGGCCACCACAATCATAGAAATGGTGGATGATGGCGCATCCCATACGGTCACCGTCACGCTGGGCTGATGCCCGCCTTGGAAAAGCAGTTACGGGGTTTGTGGAAAACTGAAAAACTCTTTCCCCCATGTGCCGTTAGGTGCGCATGCACAGATAGCAGGCCCATTCTCGTGACCTCTTCCATAAACGGAGAAAGACGATGATCTGCCGCACATATGTCCATATACAGTCTCCCCCCTTTCCGCTGGCCCTGGCCGGCAACCCAACTGGCGGGCAGGAGCCAAAGGGAAGCGGGACGGGAAAACCCCGCGCGGGGGAAGACGAGCCGGAATCCACCCTCGATAACGATGAGCGGATCGAGGCCACCAGCCACAAGGGCACCGAGCAGAACCCCGAAAGCTGCAACGACCACCCGCCACGCCACCGGCAGGACTGATGCGGTCCTGCGGCAGGCAGCCCGCCGCAGGACCGCACGACCTGATGAAATGGTATGCAACCTTCGGACTTTCCGGGGCTTTAGGTCTGGACAGAAGGGAGACAAAGACATGGCAAACACATTACGTTCAACCCTGCTCGCGGCAATTGTGGCCAGTGTTCCGGCCATGGCCATGGCACAGTCCGACATGGGGAATGAACCCGCGCCGACCGCGAATTCAGCGGCATCCGAAGTGGGCCGGAACCCGCCTTCGGCAACCACGCCCAACGGCAAACGGGTGGAGCCGTCCGACAAGCTGTGGAACAACCCCCGCACCGTGTCCGAGCAGCCCGGAACCCAGCCGCCGCCCAACGGCAGCACGACGCACCATCATGACCATGGCAGCGAGGGACGCAGCTCACGCGGCGGCAACAAGACCCCCTCCCCCGCCGACAGAAGCGATGACTGACGCGGCGCCACATCCGTAAGGTGCCGCATCCCTCTGCCGGGAAACCAACATCCATACGAAGGTACCCCGATCATGCAGAACAGACCCGACCCCCTGAAGGACAAGCCCCCTACGCCCGAGGAAAAGCAGGCGGATGAAGGGCGTGACGAAGCTCTGGACGAGAGCTTTCCCGCAAGCGATCCCCCAGCGCAGGGACGGACGACCGGGCCGGACAAATAAACCCTCCGGCCCGACGCTTCCCACGTCAGTTTTCGGGATGGTTGCGCACGCCATTCCCTGACACGGCAAGGCCCCTTCCCCCCACGGGGATGGGGCTTCCTGTTCATTCACCCCCGACCTTCAGCTTTTCGCGTTCCGCATCCACGCTCATGCGCTGGAATGCGCCCAGCGCCAGCACGATCAGGGTCGCGACCACCAGCAGGCTGGCCGGATAGAGAATATCAGATGGTTCGCTGGTATTGCTCTCGAAAACCCCGACCAGCCCCTCAATGAAAACCGCGATGATGATTGTGGTGATGAACTTGGTCAGGCTTGCACGGGCTTCCCCCAGGCTTTTTTTGCCGCTGGTCTGGATAACCTCTTCTTCCACAAAATATTTCGCCACATCAAACACCGCCACGGCAATCACGACATAACTGATCGCCTGCAGGAGCGCGCTCCTGCCCGCATGTGCTGAATGTGAGAAGGCCGTAACCAGGTCCACCATCCCGAACACCAGAAGCATGAGCGCAAGCAGCATGAGCATGATACTGGCCGCTGCAAAAGCAAGACGTGACAGATATTGCATCCTCACCAATCCCCGTTTTCGTACAGATGCTGGCATGTATGGGCTGGCGTTCACCCCCTGCCATTTAAAATGGCAAGAAAAAATATGCGGCGGGTGAACCTGCGTCATAACACCGCCATGCAGTCATGCTACATTTTGGACCATACCGAAGAATATACAAGACAAAAATATTCCGCATTGCGAAATACACACCAACTTTATATTATGAATTCGATACGTACTTCATGAATGCGGGGAATATTTATTTTTATTCCTCCGCAAAACGGGAAACCCCGCACCGGGTGCTCCGTTAACCTATCCGCAGCGTGCAATGCCGGGATCGCTTTCTCACCACAACCCCACAGGCGGGGGGGTGAGAGATAACAAGGACCACCGGGCCGCTGCAATCCAGAAAGGTGAACGATCATGGTTTATCGTATCTACCCGCATGAAGATGCCAGAATTCCCGCAACAGCACCTGCCGGCACACGCGGCAGTGGTGGCCAGGGCGGCGGCGCCGAACACAACCCCGGCAACTTTGCCAATGACCCCCAGAAAGCATCCGAAGCCGGACGCAAGGGCGGCCAGCACAGCGGCGGCAATTTTGCCCGGGACCCGCAAAGGGCGGCCGAAGCCGGCCATAAGGGAGGACAGCACAGCTCGGGCAACTTTGCCCAGGACCCGCAGCGCGCGGCCGAGGCGGGCCGCAAGGGGGGACAGCACAGTCACGACCACGATGCCGACAAGGGCTGACTTCCGGTGGGCGGAACCTTTCAGGTTCCGCCCTGCCGCAATGCAGGACCATCTGGACAAAACACGGCTTTATGCAGGCATTGCGCTGCATACCATAAATGAAATTTGAAAATGGAATGAAAATATAATTCCGGGCTTCCTGCACCGGATTATGTATTCGTGCCTGTTTTTATGGTGCTTCGCTTCCTGTTGACGCCACCACCACGCATAGGGAGTCGTAACCAATGAATAAAATCATGATAGCCATGCTGGGGCTGGCAACCTGCATATCGGTGCCCGCCATGGCGCAGTCCATACCGGAAAAGAGCGGCATCAATTCCCTTATGGGCGTTGCCTCCCGCACGGCGGATTTTATCAAGATCGCCACGATCAGTGACCTGTATGAAATCCAGTCCAGTGAACTGGCACAGCAGAACCACAACCCGACGCTGAGCACCTTTGCCGCGCGGATGATCGAGGATCATAAAAAGATCTCCGCATCCCTTACGGATATTGTCCATAGCAACAACCTGCAGGTGGACCAGCCGACCGCCCTGGATGAAAATCACCAGAGCATGCTGGACAAACTCAAATCGCTCCACGGCAATGATTTCACCCTGCAGTACCGTTCGGACCAGATTTCAGGCCATGAAGATGCTGTATCTCTGTACCGGCGCTATGCCGAAGGCGGGGACAACCCGGCACTGAAGGCATGGGCCGCGCGCACCCTTCCCACGCTTGAAAACCACCTGAAGATGGCCCGCGCTCTGCCGCAGTAAAGCAGGGTGCCAGAACAGGCTATCAGTCATTCCAATACCGGGCATACATGGCCCCTGCCCCCGACCGGCATGGGCTTTCGATACGTGGCAGGCCACACCGCGCAACGTCCTGCGCATGATCTGGCTACACATTACGTGCGCAGCGCCGGTACCGCAGTTGCCGTTACCGCCACCGGCTGTATCCACGCATCGTCACGCGCAATACGCCCCGCCGATATGTCGAGCGCGCAGTTAACGACAATGGGAGCCGCCCCGTCCGGCACCACTGTTTCAAACCGCAGGCCCTGTATGCCCACACTGGTCGTGAAATCATATGTGCCCAGCATGCCGCGCGTCTGGCGCAGCCATGCCATCGCCCCGCCGCGTTCTGGCAGCAGGCGGATATCGGAGGGGCGAATAAGCACATCCGCCCTGCCGTCAGCACCAGTAGTGGCGAATGCGTGAATATCGGGCATGTCGGCTATGAACAGCCCATGTTCAACCCGGCCGGGAATACGGATCACATCGCCCGTGAATTCCATCACGAACGGGCTGGCCGGGCTTTCCTCCAGTTGCCGTGCGGTCCCGGCCTGCACAATGCGCCCATGGCGCATCAGCGCGATCGTATCCGCCAGTTCGGTCGCTTCCTGCCGGTCATGGGTGACAAGAATGGTGGTCAGGCCCAGCCGCTCATGCAGGTCACGCAGCCAGCCACGGATCTGCCTGCGCACAAGCGGGTCCAACGCGCCGAACGGTTCATCCAGCAGCAACAGGCGCGGCCCCGTGGCCAGCGCGCGCGCAAGTGCCACACGCTGGCGCTGCCCACCCGACAACTGGTGCGGATAGCGCCCACCCACGCCGGGAAGCTGCATGAGGTCCAGAAGCTCCGCCACCCGGCTGGCTATTTCCGCCCGTGTCGGGCGTGTGCGGCGGGGGCGGATGGACAGGCCAAAGCCGATATTGTCCGCCACACTCATATGCGCGAACAGGGCATAATGCTGGAACACGAAACCTATGTTCCGCTCCCGTGCCGCAAGGTTATCCACCCGCGCGCCATCAATGGACACCTGCCCGCCCTGATGCGGGTCCAGCCCGGCAATGATGCGCAGCAACGATGTCTTGCCCGCGCCCGACGGGCCAACCAGTGCGGTAAAGCTGCCATCGGCCACCGTGAGGGAGACATCATCGACAATGGGCTGCCCGTTCCGGGGGCTGACACGGATGATATGGTCCAGGTTCACGCTCATGCGGCTATTCCCATTCTGGCATGACGCCGTTCGACAATATTGCGGGCAATCACGACGGTAATGGCCATAAGAGCAAGGAGTGCGGCCATCGTGAACGCGGCCACCGTCTGGTAGCCATTGTACAGGGTCTCGATATGCAGCGGCATGGTTTCCGTCAGGCCGGGAATGTGACCCGACACAACTGACACGGCCCCGAATTCACCCATCGCCCGCGCGGTGGTCAGCAACACACCAGATACAAGCGCCAGCCGCGCGCCCGGCAGGGTGACATGCCACAGTACCTGCCATAACCCGGCACCCAGCATGACCGCCGCTTCCTCGGCTTCGCGCCCGTTATGCGCCAGCATGGGCATGAGGGTGCGCGTGACATAGGGAAAGGTGACAAACAGCGTGGCCAGCACCATGCCCGGTGGCGCGAACATGATGGGGTAGCCCCACTGCTCCAGCACCTTGCCCCACCATCCCTGCGTCCCGAAAACCAGCAGCCAGATCAGTCCCCCCACCACCGGCGAGACACTGAGCGGCAGTTCAACCAGCACGATCAGCAGCCCCCGGCCGGGAAAGCGGAACTGTGACAGCGTCCATGCCGCCATCACGCCAAAACCCGTGTTGATGACAACGGTCGCCGCCGTGACAAGAACGGTCAGGCGGATGGCCGATAACGCATCGGGATCGGCAAATGTTGCCAGCATGGTGCCCACACCGTGGGAAAGCGCCATGACGAACACCAGCACCGGCGGCGGAATGATCATGATGGCGACCAGCAGATAGACGATGCTGGCGAACATGAAGCGTGTCATCGTGATTGTCCCCCTCATGCCTGTGCGTGTGACAGGCAGCGGCGCAGCACGCTGATTGCTGCAAGGGAAAGCAGCGAGAGCACGACAAGCACAACCCCGATCAGCGTCGCACCGCGCGTGTCATATTCCTGCAGGCGGATAATGATCAGCAGGGGCGCGATTTCCGTATGGAACGGCTGGTTCCCGGCAATGAAGATGACGGAACCGTATTCCCCTATGCCACGCGCGAAAGCCATGCCGAACGCCGTGACCAGTGCGGGATAAAGCGCGGGCAGTATGACCCGGCCCACTACCTGCGCGCGGCTGGCGCCCAGCACTTCGGCCGCTTCCTCCACATCACGCGGCAGGTTGCGCAGCACGGGGGCGACCGTACGCACCACAAAGGGCAGGCCGATGAACATGAGGGCGATCACGATACCCGTCTGCGTATAGGCCACGCGCAGCCCCATGCGCGCCAGCGGTGCGCCGATCCAGCCATTGGCGGCGTACAGCGTCGCCATGGTAATGCCGACCACGGCGGTCGGCAGGGCGAAGGGCAGTTCCACCAGCATGTCGATCACGCGCCGGCCCGGAATGTCGGAACGCACCAGCGCCCAGGCCAGCAGCAGCCCCGGCACCAGGTCAGCCAGCGCCGCGATCAGGGCCGAGCAGAAACTGACCCGGAGCGCGGCCAGCATCCGCCCGTCACGCATGGCGCTGGCAACCGCGCGCGCGCCGTCATGGATGCCGCCGCTCCACGGGCGCACCATCAGCGCCGTGAGCGGAAGGATGACCAGAACACCCAGCCACAGCAGGGTCAGGCCCAGACCGATGCCGAAGCCCGGCAGCGCATCACGCCGCCGGGGCCACGCAAACCGCCCGGACAGGAGGCGCAGCGCCGTCATTTTGTATAAATGCCATCAAAGATGCCGCCATCGGCAAAATGGTCTTTCTGTACTTTCGCCCATCCGCCAAGGCTGGCGATGTCAAATGTATGCACATCCGCGAACCGCTCACGGTTTTCCGCCAGAATGGCCGGGTCAACCGGGCGGAAGTAATGCCGGGCGCCGATCTTCTGGCCCACGGGGCTGAACAGGAATTCGACATAGGCCTGTGCAATCTCCGTCGTGCCATGGGCCTGCGCATTCCGGTCCACCACTGCAACGGGCGGCTCCGCCAGGATCGTGACGGGGGGCACGACAATATCGAACTGCTCCGGCCCAAGCTCCCGCGTGGCCAGCAGGGCCTCGTCTTCCCACGCCAGCAGGACATCACCCAGACCGCGCTGGACAAAACTGTTTGTCGCCCCACGCGCGCCCGTATCGAGCACCGGCACATGGCCGAACAGGGATTTGAGGTACGCACGCGCCGTATCCGGCGTTCCGCCGGGCTGCCTGAGCGCCCAGCCCCACGCGGCCAGATAATTCCAGCGCGCCCCGCCCGATGTCTTGGGGTTGGGGGTAATGACCTGCACACCGTCACGCAGCAGGTCGGGCCAGTCGCGGATGTTCTTCGGGTTCCCCTTGCGCACCAGAAAGACGATGGTGCTGGTGAACGGCGTGGAATTATGCGGCAGGCGCTTCTGCCAGTCCGCCGCCAGCAATCCGTTCTGGGCAAGGATATCAATATCATATGCCAGCCCGAGGGTTACGATATCAGCAGGCGCGCCCTCCAGCACCGAACGCGCCTGCGCACCCGACCCACCGTGGGACGTGCGGATCTGGACCGGGCTGCCACCATGTGCCTGCGCCCATGCGCGGGAGAAATCACGGTCGATTTCCTGATAGAGTTCACGCGTCGGATCATAGGAAACGTTCAGCAGCGTGGACGCAGCCCACGCCCGTCGCGGCCGGATAAGCGGGGCGGCACCCGCCGCAAGGGCAAGACCGAAAAACCGGCGGCGGGTGGGAGAGAATATGTCAGACATGAAGATCGTCCCTGATTTCTGTAATAGATGCCCGGCACCGGGCGGCCCGTGAAAAGTTCAGAAAGAAGCCTGGATGCGCCCGACAACGGCATTGCCATCCCGGCCCAGCACGTTAATGGCCTTGTTCGACCCGCCGGTGCTCCGGCTGATGATGAAACGCTCATAATCAAGCATGAACCGGATATGGCGGTTGGGGTACCAGTTCAGGCCCGCCTCCCACGCGGTCTGCTGGTTGCCGTTGATGCCTGTCCCGCCCTGATTGGGCACGTCATCCAGATCCGTGACACTCCACCGCCCGGACAACTCAAGCGCGCCCCAGTGGTTGTGTGCGGGGTCAAAGTCCTTTTCGACACCTGGGGTCGTGAAAGCGGCGATCTTGGAGTTATATCCACGCGGTTTCCCGAACAGCGTGTAATTGGCCGCGACATACCAGCCGTCAAAACCCAGTGAGGGCAGCGGGTCCGTGCCCGAATGATCGCGCTGGACGCCAACGTGGTAGTACTGCCCCTTCAGCAGGAAGCGCCGCCAGCGAAGCGCCAGTTCCGGCCCCGCCGCCCAGATCTGGGCCACATCGGTCAGGGCCCCCGAACTCAGGAGAGAGGTCTCGCCCAGCGGGATTTCGGTATTGTCACTGAAGGTGTACTGACGCCCCTTCGAACTTTCATTGACCTTGAACGCGGTGGTGGCGCTTCCCCCCACATAGAGGTCAATATCCTTGCTGACATAGGGTCGCCCTGCCACACGCAGCACGCCGCCGGTCTGGCTGTCCGTGATTGTGGTGTCCTTGCTACGATCCCCGAATTTCTGGCCCGTGAAATAACCGGCCACCAGCCAGCGGTCTTCGTAATGCTCACCGCCAATGCTGAAGCGGGCCACGCCACCGGCAATGTTGCGCACCAGATCCACGATGGTCGGGCGTTCGAGGAATTCGAAAGCCCCCGAACGTTCTGCACTTTCCTCATCACCGCGCGGCTGGAAGTAACCAACTGTAAGCGTGGTATGGTTGAAGCCGGTATAGTTCAGGTTGGCCTCGAACAGCCCGACCGTGCCATCGACGGAGCTGGAGCCGAAATCAGGCGTCACGTTCGCAACCCAGTCCTTGTAACGCCATGTGAAGTACAGCCGCAGCCGACGGGCGTTTTCCGTCAGGTTATTGAAATTGCCCTTGGTCTCCCCCGGTTTCGGGCCGCTACCCACAAAGCCGCCAATATCTTCCTGCGCCAGCAGGCCTACGGAAAAGCTGTACGCCTTGTCATCGGATGCAATAGTCGGTCGGCCAGACGGAAAGCCGATGCGCATGCCACCGATATGCACGCTCTCATCCTGTTCCGATGCCGCCTTGAATTCGGCCCAGGACGGGATCGGCCCCTCGGACAGGGCGGTGCGGGTTTCGGCATCGGTGCGCGGACCATGCGGGTGGGACGCACCTTCGACATCCCCGATCACAGGCAGCGGTCCCGACCACGGGGCAGGCTGCGCGGCGGCGCGGGCCACCTGCTGGCGCCTGCTGGCCAGGCTGGATGAACGCAGCGCGCCCGGTCCCTCATCACGCACGATCCGCGCCTTAAGCTGCTGGATCTCGCCCGACATCTGCCGGCGCATTTCCAGCATTTCGCGACGCAGCGCGATGATTGACTCATCCTGCGAAGCCGCCATGGCCAGGGAGGGGCAGATGGTCGCGGAAATCACGGCACTGAATGTTAGGATATGTCGACTGCCCAGTTGCACGACCATCTTTTTCTTTCCCACTTATGGCACGCTCATAAATCACGTCATATGACGGTGATTGTCGTATTGACTGCGTTACATCGTGGTTAATCCATCATAAACCATCAGGTCAATGGGTAGTTTAATCTCATTGTGCGATTTTTGTGTGTTTAATATGGATTGGGCGATTCAGATGCGTATGTACCACACCAAAATCCACGATCATTATCGTAAATTTTAGCCCGGCATAATGATTTTGTTTTTATTTTCTGAATGTTATGAGAATACCCCCTAATGTTTCCGGCCTTCTTGCAGCGATGAAAACATCAGGCGTGGCATTTCTCGGCAGAGGGGAAAACAGCCTAATCCCCATGACCCCGCCATATATCCATAAGCACGATAATTTATCGTTATTTAAATTACAAACTCTAGCGTGAAATATGTCGGCGACACCCCGCCAGCACCATGCGGGCACGGGAATCTTTTCTGCGCATACCCGATGGAAATCTCTCCTCACGCCGGGGACAGGCGTGATACGGTGCCGCCGGCATGACGACCCAGATAATGATCGAACTGATCGCCGTTCTTACCGCTGCGCGGGATGACAGCCCGCTGGTCATGACAATTGACCATGGGCGGTCGTTGCCATCGGGGCCGCTTGAAAGCACGCACCGCTCCCTTCAGGCCGGGGTCCGCGCGTGGGTGGAGCGCCAGACCGGGCACCCGATCGGCCATGTGGAACAGCTCTATACCTTTGCCGATCATGACCGCACGCTGGCCATGCCACAGGGCAGGATGATCGCCATTTCCTATCTCGCCCTGACCCGGAGCCATGCGGGTGAGACCGGGTGGCGGAACTGGTACGACTATTTCCCGTGGGAAAACTACAAGGCCGAGGAAGGCCGGACCTGTCGTGCCTTGATCGAACACAAGCTCCAGCAATGGGTGGCCGGGATGGAAAACCCCGCCACGCGCATGCGGCAGAAGCAGCGCTGCGCGAGCCTGTTCGCCATTGGCAACCTGTCGGCATGGAATGACGAACTGGTGCTCCAGCGTTACGAACTGCTGTACGAGGCGGGACTAGTGGTGGAAGCTGGCTGCCCCCTCGAACACGCCGTGCCGGGGCTGGCGATGTATCATGACCACCGCCGCATCCTGGCCACCGGCATGGCCCGGCTGCGTGCAAAGATACGTTACCGCCCGGTGGTATTCGAGCTGATGCCGGAAGAATTCACGCTCCTGCAGCTCCAGCGTATGGTGGAAAGCCTATCGGGTATCCATATACATAAACAGAACTTCCGGCGCCTGATCATGCAGCAGCAACTGATTGAGGAAACAGGCGCAATGGAGGAACGGACTGGCGGACGGCCTGCCCGGCTGTTCCGTTTCTGTGGGGAAGTCAGGCAGGCGCGGCAGATCACGGGCACCAAGGTTCCCCTCGCCCTGCCCTGACACCGGGTAGCAGACCTCACGAAAATCCTGATTGACAAACGGGTGGTTTCCCTCTGGAAGTGTCGGGGCGGCTCCTGCCGGACGGCTTATACTCAATATGAGCATAAATCTTAGGCGGGAATGGAAGGAAAAATGGCCATGAACCAGATCGCGTTGAAGGACAGGACAGACGGGCTGTATGACCGGGTGCGTCATCTGGTCCCTGAAATGGAATGGGAGACCTTTGTCGAGGATATCCGGGCGATTGAAGTCCTGAAGCGTGAGCGTAACGCCGTCATTCTGGCGCATAATTACCAGACGCCGGAAATCTTCCATTGCGTGGCCGACATCCGGGGCGACAGCCTTGCCCTGGCACGCGAGGCGCAGGATACGCAGGCCGATGTGATTGTCATGGCCGGTGTCCATTTCATGGCGGAAACGGCCAAGATGCTCAATCCGCACAGCACCGTCCTGATACCGGACATGCATGCGGGCTGCTCACTGGCGGATTCCATCACCGCGCAGGATGTGCGCATGCTGCGCGCGCTGCATCCGGGTGTGCCGGTTGTCTCGTACGTCAATACCTCGGCCGAGGTGAAGGCCGAGACCGATGTGTGCTGCACATCGGGCAACGCAAAACGGGTGGTGGAAAGCCTGGGCACGGACCGGGTCATCATGATCCCCGATGAATATCTTGCCCGCAATATCGAGGCGGAAACCGGTATCAAGATGATCACCTGGCCCGGCCACTGCGAGGTGCATGAACGCTTCACCCCGCAGGAGATCGCCCGCATGCGCGCCGACCATCCCGGTCTGGTCGTCATCGCGCATCCCGAATGCCCGCCGGAAGTGGTTGCCGCGTCCGACTTCAGCGGTTCAACCGCCATGATGGGTGATTTCGTGCGCGAACATGCCGGAAGCCGTATCCTGCTGGTGACGGAATGTTCCATGAGCGACAACCTTGCGGTAAAATACCCGCAGACATCGTTCGTGCGCCCGTGCAACATGTGCCCGCACATGAAGCGCATCACCCTGTCCAACATCCGGCAGGCGCTGGAAAACATGACGCATGAAGTCACGCTGGACCCGGAACTGGCCAGCCGTGGCCGCCGCGCTGTTGAACGCATGCTGGCGATATGACCCGCCACCTCCCCGCGCTGGAACAGCTTGCCGGTCAGCCGCTTATTGTCGGTGCGGGGCTGGCGGGGCTCATGACGGCGCTGTCCACCACGCGCCGTTGCGTCGTGTTGTGCGCGGGGCGACTGGAAGATGTGACCCCTCCCCCCGGTTCAAGCGTACTGGCGCAGGGGGGCATGGCCGCCGCCGTTGGTCCGGATGATTCACCTGCGCTGCATGCGGCAGACACATTGCAGGCCGGGGCCGGACTGTGCGACCCGCAGGTTGTGGACCGCATTACCCGTGATGGCCCCGCCATCATTACACGCCTGACGGATCTGGGCGTAAAATGGGACCGGCAGGCCGATGGCAGCCTGCAACTGGGGCTGGAAGCCGCACATTCCCGCCGCCGCATCGCCCATGCGGGAGAAGACGCCACCGGTGCCATGATCATGCGCGCCCTGGTGGCCCGCGTGCGCCAGACACCACGCATTACCGTAATCGAGCATGCCCATGCGCGTGATATTGTCATGCATGACGGCGCGGTTGCGGGCCTGCGGCTGGCCGTATCAGGCCGGGAACTGACCCTTCCCACAACGGCGGTCGTGCTGGCGACCGGCGGGGTGGGCAGCCTGTTTGCCGATACGACCAACCCCGCAGGCGCAACCGGCAGCGGGCTTGCCATTGCCGCGCGGGCGGGGGCGGTCCTGGGCAATATGGAATTCGTACAGTTCCATCCCACCGCCCTTTCCGCCGGAAAGGAGGGGCAGAGGCTCTGCCTGATCAGCGAGGCCGTGCGTGGTGAGGGCGCCATCCTGGTTGATGAAACCGGCGCACGGTTTACCGAGGAACTGGCCACGCGCGACACCGTGGCACGCGCGGTCTGGCGGCACATGATGCAGGGGCACAGGATATACCTTGATGCCCGCAAGGCGGTCGGCGCTGACTTTCCCCACCATTTCCCGGCCATCTTCGCGCTGTGCCAGTCCCACGGGATTGATCCGGTCACCCAGCCCATACCTGTGCGCCCCGCCGCCCATTATCACATGGGGGGCGTGGTGGTGGACATGCAGGGCCGCACCGGCATTACCGGCCTGTGGGCAGCGGGGGAAGTCGCCTGTACCGGCCTGCACGGCGCAAACCGGCTGGCCAGCAATTCGCTGCTTGAGGCCGCTGCCTATGGATCATGGATCGGGCAAGCCCTTGATGGCTGCACCTTGCCCGCGCCGCCCTCCGTCATGCCGGTTGCGGATATGGAAACCGTGCGGCCTGCCCCATCCCAGCCTTACCGCCGGATCATGAGCCATTATGCCGGTGTCATCCGCACGGGTGATGGGCTGCTTGAAGGACTGCAACGCCTGTCAGCCGATATGCGGACGGATGCCGGCCTGATCTGCACGACCATTCTTTATGCCGCCCTGCAACGCCATGAAAGCCGGGGCGCGCACTTCCGCAGTGATTTCCCTACATCGCGTGATGCAGGCGTGTCCTCAGGCTTCACCCTGCCGGAACTGCGGACCCGGATCGCCAGCATGGTGGATACCGGCATACGCTCCAGCCTGCCAGAACATGAGAGAACGCCCACATGATCCATCCCCTGCCCGACATCATGCTTGAACCACTTGTGCGCGCCGGGCTTCTGGAAGATCTGGGCCGTGCGGGCGACCTGACAACCGATGCCGTCATAATCGATACCAACACACCCGTGCGCGCGGCCTTTGTTGCCCGGCAGGATGGTGTCATTGCCGGACTGGACATGGCCCGCCTGTCCTTCGCGCTCATGGACCCGCGCATTACGTTTGAACCACATGTATCCGACGGGAGTGCGGTCACGGCCGGTACGCGTCTTGCCACCGTGGCGGGGCCCGCGCGTGGCATCCTGTCGGGTGAGCGGGTCGGGCTGAATTTCCTCTCGCATCTCAGCGGTATCGCCACGGCCACCGCGCAACTGGTTGAACTGGTGCGCCCCTACCACGCCAGGATTACCTGCACACGCAAGACCATGCCCGGCCTGCGTGCCATACAGAAATATGCGGTCAGGGCTGGTGGTGCGAACAATCACCGCTTCGGGCTGGATGACGCCATCCTGATAAAGGACAATCATCTGGCTTTTGCCGGTGGCATCCGCCCCGCAGTTGAACGGGCCCGGGCCAATGCGGGGCATCTGGTCCGTATCGAACTGGAAGTGGATACGCTGGAGCAGTTGGCCGAGGGGCTGGAAGTCGGGGGGGTTGATGTCTTCCTGCTTGATAACATGCCGCCCGACATGCTGCGCGAGGCCGTGCAACTGGTGAACGGTCGCGCGGTGACCGAAGCCTCCGGCGGCATTACGCCCGAAACCATCATAGCCGTGGCGCAGAGTGGTGTTGACCTGATTTCGCTCGGCTGGCTTACCCATACCGTGCGGGTTCTGGATATCGGGCTGGATTATCAGGCCTGATATGATGGAGCATATGGCGCGCCGTTAAGACGCCTCCCCCGTCGGTTCCGGCAGAAAAAATACCCCACCCATGCACCGACACGGGTGGGGCCGTTACCTTTTACACACCGACCATGACGTCAGATGCCTTGATGATGGCGGTTGCGGGTTCACCGACCTTGAGCTTCATGTCCGCCACGGATTCATTGGTGATGGAGGCCGTGATGATCTTGCCGCCGATATCAATGCTGACATGCGAGGTCGTCGCGCCCTTGATGATTTCAACAATCTTGCCAGCAATCTGGTTACGTGCGCTGATTTTCATTTTTCAACTCTCTCCAAATATTCCAACTATATCCCGATATTCATATCCGGATATTATGTAATGAGATATTAATTACATTGCACAGCATATTCTATCAATACAAATTTTGCGCAACAACCAAGCCGCGATCAGATTTTAGATGCCTCATGCACCCTGAATATATAAAATATTGATAATAATAACCTCTTTAACTCACTACAACCAAATATAGTCAGGCGGAAATGGACATATACGCAATCATGCCGGTTTTATTGTAACCTGCACATCGCGTGGTTTCGCCGCATAGGGCGCGGATGTCACGATAATATCGGCACCCGCCCTTACGTACTGTTCCACATTCCGCGCATTGATGCCGCCTGCCGCCACAATGCGGGGGGACAGGCCAGCGGCCGCCAGACTGGCGCGAAGCTGCTGGATGGCTTCGGGTGCGAATTTTTCCAGTTGCAGGGCCTCGGCCCCCGCAATCGCCGCCGCCATGGCGGATTCCATGTCACAGACCTCGATCACGATCCGCCGTTCCGGCGCATTGGCACGCAGGCGGGACACGGCCTGATCCAGCCCTTCACACGGGTCCATGAACGCCAGATGTTCGGCAAAGACCAGAATGGTGTCGGACAGTCCCGTCCGATGCATGATCCCCCCGCCCGCCTGCACCGCACGGACCGCCACCGCCCGCGTAAGCGGTGGCGCCTTGCGCGAACAGGCAATGGCCACGCCAGCGGGGGGCGCATTGTCTCCGGCGCGGGCGGCACGAACGATATCGTTCGTTTCCGTTGCGATCCCTGCCGCCCATTCCAGCAATGTCTGGGCGACTTTCCAGCCCATATGCAGCGCACCAGCCGGGCCGGACGCCCGGAGCAGAAGCTGCCCGGGCGCCACGCGCGTGCCACTTCCGGTCGTGATTTCGGCGTCCGCCCCCAGGCGTGTCAGCAATGCGGCCACATCTTCCGTGCAGCACGCAACCTGCTCATGCCTGGCGGCAAATGTCATGACGCCCGGTTTCCGGCCGATCCCCAGCGCCCGCGTTGTCAGGTCCCCAAAGGGCACATCTTCCGCAAGCAGCGTATCAAGCAGGGTATTGGCCAGCGGGGCCAGACATTCATCCGAACTTGAACAGGACGCCATAGCCGCCTCGGGGATAGTTCCATTTGATATCGCCTGACTTCGCGCAGACAACACGGCAGGTGCCACATTCCATGCAGCCATCGGCCGTGATCTCGACCTGACCCTGTTCGTTCTGGCTGTAGCAGCCCGCCGGACAGACCCGCGTCATAGCCACCAGTTCGCGCGACGGGACTTCGTGCGGACGGATCTCGATATGCGGACGCCCCACATCCACAACATACCTGTTCTGGAACAGACGGTTTTCTACCCGATCGTCACTCATCGCCATGCCCTCGCCAGTTTGAATGCATCCCCCAGCAGGCCAGTCAACCCGCGGGCCTGCCGCGCACTACGCAGAATGTCGGATTCCTTGGACTTCTTGTCCTTCCCATCGACACGGAACCATGTCTGTGCCGAGCGGTTCAGCAACCGTGGATACAGGTCCATGATATGGCGGCCACCCTGTTCCAGCATGCGTGGCACATTTTTGTATTTCTTCATGTCCTTCATCACGAAGGAGTCCTCAAGCTGCCTGACATAGGTCTGCAGGTTGTCGCGCGTGCAGGTCATGCATGAGCCGAGGATGTTCGCCACCACTTCCCCCGCTAGGCGGCCGGTGGTCATGGCCAGGTTGGAACCTTCACGATGCACCGCATTGACGAAATGCCCCGCATCCCCCACCACAATCCAGCCATCACCCACCAGTTCGGGCACGGCGCGGAAGCCCCCTTCGGGGATCAGGTGTGCTGCATATTCCTTGATTTCCGAACCCTCCAGCAGGGCCTTGATGCTGGGGTGGTTCTTGAAACGGTCAAGGATGCCATGGGGTGTGGCCTCGCCACTTTTGGCGAACTCGCTGACCAGGCATCCCACACCGACCGAGATTGATTCACGGTTGGTGTACAGGAAGGCAGTGCCAACCATGCCATCCGTAATCGTGCCCATGGCCTCGATCACGACACCTTCCTCACCCTTGAGGTTGAAGCGGGCATCAATCACTTCCTGCGGGAGGAAGTGCATTTCCTTGACCGCCAGCGCCACATCCTCGGGGCGCAGTTCCCGGCGCAGCCCCGAACGCTGGCCGACAAGGCCGTTCACGCCTTCGGCCAGCACCACCACATCGGCAAAGATGCCGTTGCCATCGCGGTCCGTCTGCACGCCGATCACCCGTTTGTTCTCATCGGTGATCAGGCTCGTGACCGTTGTCTCGAACAGGACGGTCACACCGATTTCACGCACGCAGCGATTGAACCACTTATCAAACTGCGCACGGATGATCGTGTAACGGTTGGGCCTGTCCTCGTTGTAGTCATCGCTGCGGTGGTGCATGCCGGTATGCCCGGCGTCATCCATCATCCAGATCCGCTGTTCGATCACGTGCCGTTCCAGCGGCGCTTCGTCGCGGAAATCGGGGATGATCTTTTCCAGCGCATCGGAATACAGGATCGCGCCCTGCACGTTCTTGGAACCTGCATACTCCCCGCGTTCGATCTGCAGGACCTTCAGGCCCCGCTGCGCCATCGTATAGGCCGCGGCATTGCCTGACGGGCCCGCACCGACGACGATGGCGTCAAAATGCTCGTGAGTCATCACTCTCTCCTCAACCCGCAAGCCGGTTTACGCTCAGGCGCTGCCTGAAGGCATTGGTCAGTGCCGGCAGAAGCGTAATCGCATCCGCCGTGATCCCCACATGCGCGAAATCGAAAATCGGCGCCTGCGGGTCGGTGTTGATTGCAACAATAAGGTCCGCGCCCTCAACGCCCACACGGTGCTGGATCGCGCCGGAAATGCCAGCGGCAATGTACAGGCGCGGACGGATGGTCTTGCCGGTCTGGCCGATCTGCCGTTCCGCCGGAATCCAGCCTTTCTGCACCAGCGGGCGCGAACCACCCCAGTCCCCGCCCAGCGCGTTGGCCAGGTCACGCACAAGCTGCACGTTCTCGCTGGTGCGCAGCCCAATGCCGCCTGCCACGACAATATCGGCAAAGGCAAGCTGGGCCGCTTCATTAGCCGTATCGGGCAGGAAGTCGAGCACCTTGGTGATGATGTCTTCTTCCTTCAGGTCAACCGTGAACTCGACAATCCGCCCGCTGCGCCCTTCCTGCGCGACCGGCATCGCCATGACACGGGGACGCACCGTCGCCATCTGCGGGCGGTAGTTCAGCGTATGGATCGTGCACAGGAGCGACCCGCCGAATGTCGGCCGCGTGGCGGCAAGCGAACGCTCACCATCAATGGCAAGCTCGGTGCAGTCCGCCGTCAACCCGGTCTTGAGCGTTGTCGCCACCGCACCGGCCAGATCACGACCCAGAACCGTCGCACCCAGCAGCATGATTTCAGGCTGGTACTTCTCCACCAGCGCCGTCATGACCCGTGTGTAGGGTTCATTGCGGTAATCCGCCAGCACGGGGTTATCAATGATATAGGCAAGGTCCGCACCGTAGGAAAAAGTGGTCCCGGCCACTTCTTCCAGCGCATCGTGCCCACTGCCCGCGATGACGGCTGCCAGTTCGACTTCCAGCTTGTCGGCGAGCTTACGCCCTTCCCCCAGCAGTTCCAGCGAGACGGGATGAATCCGGCCATGCTCGAATTCAATGAAAACCCACACATGCTTGTAGGAGCGGAAATGTTCGGGCAGTTCCCGCTTCATGTTGGCGCGGCCGCTTCCGGCTGGCCGTGAAGTCTGATTGCTCATGCCAGTCTTTCCTTCAGTGTCCGGCCGCCTGCCGGAGCAGGTCGTCCTGCAATGCGGGCTGGCGGGTGAATATCTGGTTGATCAGCGCATCGGCCATGGCGACGGGGGACTGATCCGTCGTGGCAACCATCTCGGCCTTTTCCTCACGCGCGGTAGGGGCGAAGACCTTCTTGACCACCGTGGGCGAGCCACGCAGGCCACACAGGCTGACATCGGGTATGCCCACGGTGGCAGCGTTCCACTTCACCACCTCCGCCCGGGCGGCGCGCAGTGCGTCCGCCTGCGTTCCCCGGCGGATTTCGTTCGAGCCTTCCATCATCGTGACCATGACGGGCAACTGAGAGCGCAGGACCTGCACCCCATGGTCTCCACGGCGGCGGACCAGTATCTGCCGGTCCGTCAGGTCCATGTCGTCAATACCGGACACATAGGTCAACTGTGACAGGCCCAGACGGCGGGCGATGCCGGGACCGACCTGGGCGGTATCGCCATCAATGGTCTGCTTGCCGCAGAACACGATGTCAGGCGCGCCCCATGTCTCACCCGCCTTCAGGATCAGGTTGGACAGGGCATAGCTGGTCGCGAGCGTATCGGACCCGGCGAACACACGGTCCGTCAGCAGGACCGCACGGTCCGCGCCGTAGGTCAGCGCCTTGCGCAGGCTGTCAACAGCCATTGGCGGCCCCATGGTCATTACCGTGACCTCACCACCGAACCTGTCACGCAGGCGCAGCGCCTGCTCCAGACCGAACAGGTCGTAGGGGTTGATGATTGTCGGCACACCTTGCCGCATGATCGTATTGGTCACAGGGTGAACGCGGATCTGCCCGCTGTCCGGAACCTGTTTGATACAGACAAATATTTGCATTTCCACGAGCTCCCTCGGCGTGCCGTGCACGTCCTGTCCCCCCGGGGCGCAAAAGGCGTGCCAACCGCGGACCCGCTGCAAACAACGGGCAATTGCATTACGAACGCCCCCGCCGGAGCGGCGCGACACGATTACGTCGGGTTTTACTCCCCGCTTTGTGTCAACTCCGACAGGCTGACAAAAGCACCGGACGGGCGGATGGCGTCCCGATGCACCTTGAACACACGTTCCGTAATGGGGGTCGAGCGGGTGAAGTCATCATAGGCACGCTGAAGCTGCGCACGGCACAGCGCACGGCACGCGGCATCATCACCACCCTGTTCGATATCGGCACCATTGAGATAGGTACCCATGCGGCGCAGGATGTGCAGCCGGGCCACATTGAGCACCTGCGGGTCGTACGGCACGTCAAGCACGCGAAAAAAATCCTCAGCCGCCGAAAGCTGGCGCAGTTCGTCCAGTATTCCCATCGTCCTGTTCCCCTGTGGGCCGTGCCCCGTATAGGTTCATCTCACCGTGTCTGGTTACAGCCCGACATGGCGGCGTATAATTCCGCAACTTCATTCAGTGCGACGTTACGCTTGGCAGTCGCGGCACGCTCACGCACGGATGCCAGCATGCCCACAACCAGTGCGTCATCCGCCTCAAGCCCCAGCGTTTCCAGCGCATGGCGCATGGCGGCCCGCCCGGAATGTTTGCCCAGCACGATTTCGCGCCGTCGGCCAAACTGCATGGGGTCCAGTGCTTCATAGGTGCCCGTGTCACGCAGCAGCCCCGAGACATGGATACCGGATTCATGGCGGAACACGCTGTCACCTACGATCGCCTTGTCCACCGGGACCGCACGACCGGAGGCCCGTGCGACAAGTGCTGCAAGCCCGGGCAACTGCACCGG
The DNA here is from genome assembly GCF_003403295.1 of Komagataeibacter melaceti. GTDB lineage: Bacteria > Pseudomonadota > Alphaproteobacteria > Acetobacterales > Acetobacteraceae > Komagataeibacter > Komagataeibacter melaceti. The sequence continues at coordinate 38,883 of NZ_QUWV01000071.1, forward strand.
GTCAACGCCGCTGTGGCACCCGAGCAGGCGCGGCGCGCCGACCACGACTTCCTCCAGCGCGGCGTTACCCGCCCGCTCCCCCAGCCCCAGCACGGTGACACTGGCGCCATGCGCGCCACCGCGAATGGCAGCCAGCGTGTTGGCGGTCGCCAGCCCCAGATCATCATGGCCATGGAATTCGATCTGCAGCCTGCAGCTTTCGCGCAGCCGGGTCATGACTTCATAGACGCCAAACGGCTCCATGATCCCCAGCGTATCGGCATAACGGAAGCGGAAAGCCCCCGCCTGCTGCGCAATACCGACCAGATCCAGCAGGAAGGATATATCCGCGCGGCTGGCATCCTCGCCCCCTACCGACACGGCAAGGCCGCAATCACTGGCATGCGACACCACATCATAAACCATATCCAGCACCCGACGCGGCGACGTGCGGTACTTGGCCATGATCTGGCGCATGGAGGTCGAGACCGACAGGTGGATGCTGTCCAGCCCGGTACGCCGGGCAACCAGAATATCTTCATGGCGCATCCGGCACCACGGGATGACACGGGCGCGCTGCACCGTGTCACCAATGGCGGCGATGATGGCGATCTCGTCATCGCCCATGGCCGGAACACCCGCCTCGATATCATCCACGCCGGCCTGATCAAGCGCGCGGGCGATTTCGAGCTTTTCCGCAGCGGTAAACGCAACACCAGGTGCCTGTTCACCATCCCTGAGGGTGGTGTCATTTACGATCAGGCGTGTGCAGTCTGACATATGGCGTCCCCTCTCTTGCCCCGCGGAACGCGGGATCAGGCATAGGTCGGCGCAAAACCGGACTGGCCAGCATTCTTGCCATCCCAGAACGGGGACATTTCCCGCAGCCTGGCGATAATGCCCGGCATGACTTCCAGCACGTGATCCACGTCTTCATCCGTATTCTCGCGTGAGAACGAGAAGCGGATCGCGCCGTGGGCTGCGGTGTAGGGCACCTTCATCGCCCGCAGGACATGCGATGGCTCAAGCGAGCCGGACGTACAGGCCGAACCTGATGACGCCGCGATGCCCGCCTTGTTCATGAGCAGCAGGATCGCCTCGCCCTCGATATACTCGAACGCAACATTCGCGGTGTTGGGCAGGCGGTTTTCCACATCCCCCGCCACGAACGAATTGCCGATCCGCTGCAGCAGCCCCTGCTCCAGCCGGTCACGCATGGCACGTACGCGGGTGTTTTCATCATTGATGTGCTGCTGCGCCAGTTCCGCCGCGACACCAAGGGCGACAATGCCGGGCGCGTTCTCGGTGCCCGCGCGCCGCCCGCGTTCCTGATGGCCGCCACGGATCAGCGGCCGCAGCCGCACGCCACGGCGCACGTACAGCGCCCCGATCCCCTTGGGCGCGTGCAGCTTGTGCCCGGACAGGGACAGCATGTCGATTGCCGTCTCCTTCAGGTTCATCGGGATCTTGCCAACAGCCTGCACCGCATCGGTATGGAACAGGGCACCAGCTTCATGGGCGAGTTCGGCCAGCATTTCCACCGGGAAGATCGTGCCGGTCTCGTTATTGGCCCACATGATGGAGGCTATGGCGGTGCGCGGTGAAAGTGCCTTGCGATACGCCTCGACATCCAGCCTGCCGCGCGCATCCACGCCGATATAGTGCACCTTGATGCCCCGTGACTTTTCCAGCCACGCGCACAGTGCCAGCACGGCCGGGTGCTCCACCGCGCTTGTCACGATCTCGTTGCGGGCACCCTGTGTTTCCAGCGCGGAAAGGATGGCCGTGTTGTCGGATTCCGTACCGCCGCCGGTAAAGACGATTTCATGGTCGAACTGCGCGCCCAGCAGGGCCTGTAGCTGCCGCCGCCCCTTCAGCACGGCCCCCCCCACTTCCGAACCGAAGGCATGCATGGAGGATGCATTGCCGAACTGTTCGGTAAAGAAGGGCAGCATAGCCGCAACCGCAGCCGGATCGACACGGGTAGTTGCATTATTGTCGAGATAGACCGCCTTCATCTTGCCCACTCCCTTACTTCCCGGCCGGAACCGGAATAACGCGCACCGGCATGCCCAGCCGTTCGGCCAGACGCCCCTGGATGCCCTGAACGGTCACCGCCGCAAGCTGGCAGTTGACGCATGCGCCGGTCATGCGGACCATCACGCGGTTGTCCTCCACATCCACCAGTTCGCAATCACCGCCATCGTTGCGCAGTGCGGGGCGCAGTTCCTCCAGCACTTCCTCGATCACGCGGATCTTCTGCACGGTCGTCATTCTGGAACTGGCGGGGGCGGGAGGTGCGACCGGGGATTTGCGCTGCTGGCGGCCGGGCGCCACCGGCACCGCCCCCATGACAAATGCCTGCGCGGGGTCAAGCAGGCCCTCGGCCACCATCTCGGCATTGGTTTTTTCCAGCACGGCTTCCACACCCTCGACACAGGTGCCGCAGCTTCCTGTCGCCTTGGTGAAATGGGCCACCTGCTCCATGCTGGTAAGGCCGTTATTGCGCACGGCCCGCTCGATCATGCCTTCATCAATGCCAAAGCACTTGCACAGCAGCGCGCCTTCCTCATGGTCGTCTTCCCAGACCTCGCCACGATAATTGGCCACCGCCGCGCGCAGGGCCTCGTACCCCATGACGGAGCAGTGCATCTTTTCGGGCGGAAGGCCGCCGAGGAAATCGGCAATGTCCTGATTGGTGATCTTCAGCGCCTCATCAAGCGTCTTGCCGATGATGATCTCGGTCAGGGCGGAGGACGATGCGATTGCCGAACCGCACCCGAAGGTCTGGAAGCGTGCATCGGTAATCCGTTCGGATTCCGGGTCCACCTTGATCATGAGCTTCAGCGCGTCGCCACAGGCAATGGCGCCCACTTCCCCCACGCCGCTGGCATCTTCCAGCGTTCCCGCGTTTTTCGGGTTGAAGAAGTATTCCTGTACTTTATCAGAGTATTCCCACATGGGGCACGCCTCCCGTTACCTGGTGAAATCGCCTGGCACGCGTATTAACTGAAGGATTTTCCGCACGAGCATTTGGATGCCGCATTCGGGTTGTCGAACGAGAAGCCGGACTGCTCCAGCGTCACGACAAAATCGACGGTCGTGCCGTCCAGATGCGGCATGCTCTCCGCATCGACGAAAACCTTCACCCCATCCATTTCCATGATCACGTCGGACGGCTCGGGCGCCGAGACCAGCCCCATCATGTATTTGAAGCCCGAACACCCACCGGATTCAACCATGATGCGGATGCCATCAACCGGGCCGGCTGCCCCCGCGATTGCCGAGCGAACGGCGTCACAGGCACTTGGCGTCAGCTGGATCATCGCGAACTCCTCTTTCCACGAAAGGTTTGTCTGGAAAGACGCAAGCGTCGTGCCAAGAACGGATGGCGGGGATTGACCATTCCACCGTACGGAATCTGTACGGTTTGCAACTTTGTCGGCTTCCTGACGTGTCCGGACGCGACAAATAAAAAATCCCGGCACGGGGCCGGGACTGGAATTATACTTTTATGCCATGCGAATGATTTTTCAGGCGGCCTTGCCCGCCGCTATGCGCGCCAGCAGGCTTTCACCATCCTCCTCGCCAAAGCACTGGTCAAAATCGTCACATTCATCACAGACGGGGGTGGTGCAGATACTGTAGCCTTCATCACGGCAGATGAGGCGGAAGAAGAATTTCTTCCATTTCATGTCCGCACTGTTGCGCCGCGCCAGTGGCTCGAAATGACGTTCCAGCAGCCACGAAAGCTCGCGCCTGTGCCGCAGCCCCAGATCCTGCCACAGGTGGTTGGGCTCCATTGCCCGGCGCGCGATCAGGGCCGCGAGCAGTTGCCCCCATGTGGCATCATCCGAACAGTTGCCCCGGCGCAGCAGGTCACGCAGCGCCGCCTCCGTCGCATCCATCTCGGGCGCGGGCATTTCAGCCAGACGCTCGAAACGCTCCTTTGCACCGGGCAATGTCCTGCCGACCAGTTCAACCATGTCGCGACCGCCCAGCCCGGTCAGTTGCGCCAGCGGGACCGACCGCTCACGCGCCTGAACGAGGGAAAGGGCGAGAATGGAGGCAACAACATGGGCATCGAACTGGTCACACTCGCCCCCCGCGCTACCGGCCATAAGCCAGCCGTAGATGTCCGTGGCCTGCATTGCTTTTCCATCCCTTCGGGTTCTGTCAGCCTGCCCCGTGCGTCTGGCAATCGGTGGGGCACACCCGGGCGCATGCGCCACAGCCTATGCAGGCACCGGCGTCCGCCATCACCATCACGCGGCGTTCAACGTCACCATCATCCTCGTCTTCGTCGTCAACCACGTTGCCCTCATCATCAATCCCGCGCAGGGTCATGACGCCACGGCCACAGACCTTGAAGCAGCGCCCGCAGCCGATACACACCGCCGGGTTGATCGAGAGAAGGTAATCCGGCTGCCAGGGCCGGCCATCACGCGTTACGCAGTCCATATTCATTCCCCTGCCGCTGCCTCGGCGGCCTTCAGCGCCTCGCGCTTTGCCGTCAGGTCCGCATAGGCCTGATGGGCCCGGGCCGCGACGGCCGTGATTGTCTGCCAGTTGACGGGCAGGTCCTCAGCCAGATCATGCAGGTCCATCTTGGCCTGGGTTGCCCGCGCGGACAGCTTTTTCAGTTCCGCCTTCATCTCAGCAATCTGCATCATGCCGTCCCTCCGTTATGCCCGTGCGACTTCTGGAAATTCCTCGATCTGGCTGATCGCCTGACGAACCGCCTTTTCCCCTTCACGCGCCAGCGCCGACAGGTTTTCAAACCCGAAGCGGTGCACGTCACGCAGTGACTTCGCCAGAACGACCAGCCTGCCGGTGGTCAGGATCACGCGGCCAAACCCCTCATGGCTCATCTTCATCATCGGTGACGCCATAAGCCCGGTCTCCTGCTCGATCGCGAGGCCCACGGCCTGATAGAAGGTCTCGACACGCGCCAGCGTATCGGGGTCCGGGTCGCTGATCATCGGCATGGCGCGGCGTTCTTCCTTCGTAACGATGTAATCGTCCAGCAGCGCCGTATCCTTCTTGCGCTCCCATGCGCCGTACATGTCTTCCGCCCGGATACGCCCGACCAGCGCCTTCATGAACGGCGTCGCCATGGGGTCATCAATGGTTTCATTACCTGTCTGCGACATCGTCAGTCTTCCTCATCCAGAAAATCCATGGAGCGTGGTGTCGCTGCCCCCATGGCCTTGCGCAGCCATGGCGGGGGGTTGCCGGACATCATGGTCTGCACACGTTCGATAACGGACGGTATGCTCTGCGCCGTGGGCAGCTTGACCGGGTGGATGCGCGCGCCCACCACCTTGGCTGCGGCCGGTCCGCCAATCGCCAGCACGAAAAGCAGGTTGCAACCGGTCAGGGCCTCGACCTTGGGGCCGATCCTGTCATCCCCTTCAACCTTGTGCGCGCCAGATTCGTCCGACACTTCATCAAAGCCCACGGCCTCGACAAAATGCGCCTCGTCCGGGGTTACGTCCCATACGGCAAACCGGCGCGCCGAGCCGAAATGCGCGTTCAGGGACTTCATATCCTGCGTCGCGATCGCGATACGCAGCCGGGGCACGGGTGCAGTCTCGGCTTTACCTGCGCCACCATCGGCTGGCGCGGGATCAATGAGCTGCAAGTGACGCGCTGTCATGCACAATCTCCTCGTTGAAAGGGGCAGGCCGCGCGGGCGCGAAATCGTCCGGCTTGTGTTCATGCATCTGCCCCATGAACAGGTTGGCGACACGGAAAATGAGGTCCCGCGTGCCGCAGTACCCAACCGTGTGCATATGAGCCGTGCCCAGCCGGTCAAAAATGGGAAAACCCACCCGCAGCAGGGGAATGCCCAGCCGCCGGGCGGACTGTCGGCCATGGCTGTGGGTTACCAGAAGATCCGCCCCGCCAGCGGCACGCACCGCATCCTCCATATCCGTCAGATCGCCAATGATGACGCGCTCCGTCGGGATCTGGGCCAGGTTGGGGGAATTGGCGGTGGACGCCACGGCGGCCACGATTTTCGCGCCCATGCTGGTAAAGAACTGCGACAGGCTGAACAGCAGGTCCGGGTCCGCCGCAATGGCGATCCGCTTGCCACCAAAATGGAAGTGCCCGTCCAGCATCGCATCCAGAAGCTGGCTGCGCTGGCGGCGGTAGCGCCCCGGCACCGCCCGGCCCGAAATATGTGAAAGCAGGGACAGCAGGCGGTCATTGGGCGCCAGCCCCGTCAGGGTGGAAAATACCGTTACCGGCACACCGGTCAGGCTGCACAGCAGGTCGGCGGGCTGGCGCATATGTTCGCCAATGGCGATGGTATGCACGGCGCGCGCCATCTGCGCCACTTCCTCCAGCCTTGCGCCACCCTGCGTTGTTGCGCACCAGTCCTCGGCAATGTGCCCGTCCAGCGAGCCGGACAGGTCCGGCAGGATAACCGGGTACAGCCCGAAACTTTCAATCAGGTCACGCAGGTACTCGATGTCGGCAGGCGTCTGGTTGACACCCGGCAGGACATTGACTTGCTGGAAGGATGTCACGGCGGGCGACCATGGCGCCACCACGCCATCAATGACCGCACTGACTGCTGCGGCCCATCCATCCTCCAGGGCACCTATGTAATCAGGGGTGGAGGCGAATACGACGGACGTGTCCGCCAGTTCGGGCTGTCGCGCAAGGATCAGCTTCAGGTCCCCGGCATAATCCTCGCCCCGCGTTTCCACCAGCGCGGTGGAGGCTATGCCGATAAAACGCGGTTTCATCCGGCGCTGCAGGTTCAGCAGGGCTTCTTCCATATTGCCCGCCGCACCCAGAATGGTCGCGACTTCATCCATCGCGGTTGTCTGTAGCGGGATGGCCTCCTTGTAATGCCGGACAAGCAGCACGAGCGCGAAGGACGTACACCCCTGCGACCCATGCAGCAGCGGCACCGCCCCCTCTATGCCCAGATAGCCCAGCGCAGCACCCAGTGGCGTGGACGACTTGAGCGGGTTGATGGAGACGGGCTTACGTGACTTGATGATTTCAGCCATCTATCCCTCCCTTGCCAGGGGTGTCAGGCGGGGCACGTTATCGTCCAGCCAGTCTTCCGTTTCACCTTCCTCCCACGGCGCCAGACGCCGCACTTCCGCCCAGACCGGATTGGACAGCGAACGGTCGAGTTCCTGCACCAGCGTGACCATGCCGTCATATCCGGCATAGGCTTCATGGCGTTCCTGATTGATGTCGAGCCATGGCACCCGCGCCTTGAGTGCGACAAACTGCGTGCGCCCGCCCGATAGCAGGATGTCGGCATCACCCCGGCGGAGCTGGGCATACATCTCACGCGGGGGAATGCTTTCGACCATGTGCGCATCCCCGCCCATGATGTCTTTGATTTTCTGCTTGTCGTTATCGGTGGATTTGCGGACCGAGGTGCCGACCACCACCATCCCCATCTCCTGCAGGGCGGATACGATCGACCATGATTTGACGCCGCCCGTGTAAAGCAGCACGCGCTTGCCAGCCAGGCGCTGGCGATAGGGTTCGATCCGCGCCCATGCCCGCGCTTCCTCCGCCGCAATCAGGGCCTCGGTCCGGGCAATCAGGTCTTCGGGCGCGCCGCGCGACACCAGCAGTTTCGCCACCGAGCGCAGGGCGGTGGAGGTGTCGCTTATGCCGTAAAATGACCCCTCAAAATAAGGGATGCCCCAGCGTTCTTCCATCTTGCGTGCGACATTGATGAGTGCGGTCGAGCACACCATCATGTTCACTTTCGCACGGTGCGCGGACGCCACTTCGCGATACCGGGCATCGCCCGTCACACAGGCATGCACACGGATGCCAAGAGCCTCGAACAGGGGCCGGACCTGCCACAGTTCACCGGACAGGTTGTATTCACCTAAAATATTGATGTCGAAAGGCGTGCTGACTTCCGGCTCCATCGTACCGATCACATGATCGAGCAGGGCCTCGCCCGCCAGCTTGTTGCCCAGATTCTTGGACCCCACAAATCCCGGCGCATCCACGGGTATGCAGGGCGTGCCGAGTTTGTCGGATGCATAGGCGCATACCGCGCCGATATCATCACCGATCAATGCGGGAACACAGGTGGAATAAACGAAAACGGCAGGTGGCGCGTAGCGCGCGATCACCTCCTTGATGGCTTTGTACAGTCTTTTTTCGCCCGTCCCCATGACAATATCCATCTGGGACAGGTCGGTCGTCACCCCCAGCCGGTACAGCCTTGGCCCGGAACTGGCCGCATGCCGGTTGTCCCAGCCATTGCCTTCACACGCCAGCGGACCATGAACGAGATGGACCACATCCGTAATTGGCTGAAGCGCGATCTTGGCGCCATCAAACGCGCAGCCGCCCGCAGCCGCACCCGGCGTCAGCGGTTTGGAGCAACCTTTCTTGCGTTCCTTCTCACCTTTTGCCGCGTTCTTGTCGCAGCCCGGCTCGTTGAACAGTTCGGCAACCTTCGCCTTCAAAGCGTCGCTCATCGTCCTCTCCAACCTGTTTTCCCGCGCATCCGGGCGGCACATAGCCGCCCGGCGCGAACATTAGCGTGTCAGATCAAAGGAATAATCCGTCACGCCGGGGTCCATCGTCTCGTCGTCCAGCTTGTCGAAAATCTTGTCCAGCAACGTCACCAGAACACGCAGCGCGCCCTGATAACCCCATACCGGGAAGCGGTGATGATGATGCCGGTCAAAGATCGGGAACATGAGGCGGATCAGCGGGGTATTGGTGTCACGCTCCAGATACTTGCCATAGGAATTGCCGATCAGCAGATCGACTTCCTCGGTGGCCAGCAGCGAACGCATGTGCCACAGGTCCTTGCCGCCCCATGCCTTGCAGCCAGCGCCAAAGGGCGAGCTGTCGAACAGGGCCTGCATCTTTTCTTCCCAGGCCTTGCTGCCGTTGGTGGCCAGGCAGTGCTTCGGCTCGCCACCCGTTTCCATGATGAAGCGCGCCATGCCGTACACGAAGTCGGGGTCACCGTAGATCGCGTAGGTCTTGCCGTGCAGCCAGGACTGGCTATCGGCCATCGCGTCAATCAGGCGGCCACGCTCCATTTCCAGTTCCTGCGGGATGGGCTTGCCCGACAGTTCGGAGATGGTCTGGAGCAGTTCGTCAGTTCCCGCCACACCCAGCGGGTAATGCAGGGCCGCCGTCTTCTGGCCAAAGCCCGCGCAGTATTCAAGGGTCTTGGGCGTGCAGTATTCCTGCAGCGAGATCGTGGCCGCCGCGTTGACCGCGTCACGCGCCGCTTCGATCTTGGTGCCGCCGTCATACATGCGGAACTCACCATCCGACGGGGTATCGAACTGGTCCGACACATCCGACAGGATCGTGTATTCCACACCCATCAGGCCGAGGATGCGCTTGAGTTCACGGTTGTTACCCACCGCAAAACCGTCAAAACCCGGAATGATGTTGATGGAGGTGTTGGGAACGGCAGTCCTGCCCTTCCAGAAATGCTCGAGGATGCCCTTGAGCATGTTGTCGTAGCCGGTGACATGGCTGCCGACGAATGCCGGGGTGTGGGCGAAAGGAACGTCGTATTCCTTGGGTACCGAGCCCTTTTCCTTGGCGGTCTGGATAAAGGCATGCAGGTCATCGCCGATGACTTCCGCCATGCAGGTGGTCGAGACCGCGATCATCTTGGGGTCGTACAGCTTGTAGGTGTTGGCCAGGCCATCCACCATGTTGTTCAGGCCGCCGAACACCGCCGCATCTTCCGTCATGGACGAGGAAACCGCCGAGGAGGGTTCCTTGAAATGCCGTGACAGGTGCGAACGGTAATACGCCACGCAGCCCTGTGAGCCATGCACGAAGCTCATGGTCCGTTCAAAGCCGGACGCCACGAAAACCGCGCCCAGCGGCTGGCATGCCTTGGCCGGATTGACCGACAGCGACGTGCGGGCAAAGTTCTTTTCACGGTAGTCCCAGCTTTTGGTCCAGTCCGCGATTTCGGTTACTTTCTCAGCCGGAGGCATATTCTCCAGCTTCGCCTTTTCGGCCAGCATCTGCTTGTATTCCGGTTCCCGGAACAGCGGCGCATGGTCGAGGATCTTATCAACATTTTGAGGCATGGTAATGGGAATCCTTTCACATACCCGCGTGCGCCATACGGCACGCGGGCCGCTTTATGGCCTCAGGCAGCTTTTTTCCACGGAGCCTTGAACATGCTCCAGACAGGATTGTTGATGGCGAGATCCATGTCGCGCGCGAAGATGGCGAACCCATCATAGCCGTGATACGGACCCGAATAATCCCATGAATGCATCTGGCGGAAGGGAATGCCCATCTTCTGGACGGGGTATTTTTCCTTGATGCCCGAGCCGACCAGATCGGGACGGATACCTTCAATGAACTTTTCCAGTTCATAGCCGGTCACGTCATCATAGATCAGCGTGCCTTCCTTAACGTAATGACCGGTGCGCTGGTAATCATCGTTATGGGCGAACTCATAACCCGTTCCGGTGATTTCCATGCCCAGATCGTTATAGGCATTGACCACGTGACGCGGGCGCAGGCCGCCGACGTACAGCATGACCTTCTTGCCCTCGAGGCGCGGACGGAACTTTTCAAGGACCGCATCGACCAGCGGCTGGTACTTCGCAATGACGCGCTCGGCACCTTCCATGATCCTGTCATCAAACAGCGCGGCAATCTTGCGCAGGGAGGCCGCGATCTGCGACGGGCCGAAGAAGTTGTATTCCACCCAGGGGATACCGTACTTCTCTTCCATGTGGCGGCAGATGTAGTTCATGGAACGGTAGCAGTGGATCAGGTTCAGCTTCGCCTTGGGCGCGCGTTCCATTTCCGCCAGCGTCGCATCACCGGACCAGTTGCCGACCACGCGCAGGCCCATTTCCTCAAGCAGGATACGCGAAGACCATGCATCGCCACCGATGTTGTAGTCACCGATCACGTTGACATCGTACGGCGTCGTCTCGAATTCCTCGGGGCTGTCGTTCTTGTCGAACACCCAGTCCCGGATCGCGTCATTGGCGATGTGATGGCCGAGTGACTGGGAAACGCCACGGAACCCCTCGCAGCGGACCGGCACGATGGTCTTGCCGATTTCTTTTTTCTTCTTGCGCGAAACGGCTTCGATATCGTCACCGATCAGGCCGATCGGGCATTCGGACTGCACCGAAATTCCCTTGGCCAGCGGAAACAGGGTGTCGATCTCGTCAATGATCGTTTCCAGCTTCTTGTCACCGCCGAACACGATGTCCTTTTCCTGGAAATCGGACGTGAACTGCATGGTGACGAAGCTGTCAACACCGGTATTGCCGATGTAGTAATTGCGGCGCTGCGACCATGAATACTGGCCACATCCGACCGGGCCATGGCTGATATGGACCATGTCCTTGACCGGACCCCACACCACGCCCTTCGAGCCAGCATAGGCGCAGCCGCGGATGGTCATGACACCCGGGATGGACTTCACATTCGACTTGACCGCGCAATCGCTGAGGACTTCGCCCTCGGCGGAATCGGCCTTTTCTTCCTCGGTCGGCGCCTTGGCGACACTGAGGTGCTTCTGCCGCCGCTTTTTGGCCTTGTCCGGGTACGCTTCCAGCACTTCCGCGATCAGGCGGGCGTGGAACTCGCTTTCGTTAACGTCTTTGTCCAAACTCATTTTCTTGGTCCCCTTCGTGGAAGCGGGAAACGATGTCCGGCAGTCTCCCGCCGGACATCCTGACAATCAGAGCGAAGCCGCGGCGGAGGCCTTGGCCTCCCTGGCTGCCAGTTCGGCAAGCGCCTGCTCGTCGGATTTCATGATGCCGAATTCCAGCAGCATGTCTTCCAGCTCTTCCATGGTGATCGGGGTCGGGATCGTGCCCTGGCCCGAATTCGCATGCACCTTTTCCGCCAGCGTGCGGTATTCGCCCGCCTGCTTGGAATCCGGCGCATACTGGATCACGGTCTGGCGGCGCAGTTCCGCATGCTGCACGATATTGTCGCGCGGCACGAAGTGAACCAGCTTGGAGTTCAGGCGCTTGGCCAGCGCGTCGGCCAGATCATATTCACGGTCGGTCTGGCGTTCGTTGCAGATCAGCCCGCCCAGACGCACGCCGCCGGAATGGGCGTATTTCAGGATGCCCTTGGCGATGTTGTTGGCGGCGTACAGGGCCATCATCTCGCCGGACATGACGATGTAGATTTCCTGCGCCTTGTTTTCACGGATCGGCATGGCGAACCCGCCGCAGACCACGTCGCCCAGCACGTCGTAGGAGACGTAATCAACGTCGTCATACGCGCCGTTTTCCTCGAGGAAGTTGATCGAGGTGATCACGCCGCGTCCCGCGCAGCCGACGCCGGGTTCCGGGCCACCGGACTCAACGCACTTGATGCCCTTGTAGCCCAGCTTCAGAACGTCTTCGAGTTCAAGGTCCTCGACCGAACCGGCTTCCGCCGCCAGGCTCAGGACCGTATCCTGCGCCTTGGCGTTCAGGATCAGACGGGTGGAGTCCGCCTTGGGATCGCAGCCGACGATCAGGATTTTCTGGCCCATTTCGACCAGCGCCGCGAGGGTATTCTGAGAGGTCGTCGACTTGCCGATACCTCCCTTTCCATAAAAGGCGATTTGGCGAAGCTTGCTCATGATATCGTCCTGTTTTCCGATAAATCGCATGACTGCGGACTCTTAGGCCCGCCAATAAGGACATCCGCAAACAGCGTGCCATCATGGGAATAATAAAAAGAAAGGCTGCTTTACTCAGTAACCGACAGTTTTTTGACCGGTTTGTCGCGCTTCGTACAAAGGCGACAATAAAACGGGACCGATCCTGCTTTACTCCACGACCATAAAAAAACCGCTGCGCAGGGAACATGCGCAGCGGCTGGGCGGAAGATATCCGGGGGCGGGAAAACGTGAACTCAGGCCACCAGCATCTCCGCCATCGCATCCAGCGAGATACAGACGGGCCGGATGCCATTGATCTCCAGAAAACGCAGTTCATTGCGTGACATCACTTCCGGCTCCACCACCGCGTAATAGGGGCCGGCGGAGCGTTTCATGATCTGCCGGGCATAGATGCGCAGCATCTGGTCATCAAAGCGACAACCGAGGAACACAAAGCCACATTCGGCACGCCGGAACCTGACAATCTCCGGTATGGGTGTCTGAATGTCGATTTCCGTCAGGACCTCGACATAATCGGAATCCGCAATCAGGTAGTTATGGGCAGGTGTGACCGAACCATGCGGTTTGTACAGGATGGTTTTCCAGCCCCGTGCTTCCCCGACCGGCACTTCCTGACCGGCCGCGTCATAGGCGCGGAACCACTGGAACTCACCAATACCCGCGCGGGTGATACCCTGAATTTCACCCCATGCATCCGGCGGGCAGCCTGCTTCAAGTGCCGTGCGCATGGCGCCGTCGTACCAGGTATCAACAATCAGGGGCGGGGCGTAGGCGGCCAGCATCTCATGCAGGCCCACGGGCTGCACCGGCTCGGCATACGCCTTGTCCATTAGCGCCGTAAGGGTGGAACGGTGGCGGCGGCTTTCAATATACTGCGCCGCCGCCCACGGGTTGCCGCGCGCCCGCTTGGGCAGGGCGACCTGCCGGCCCAGAAACGCCGCCAGATCGGCCGGGCTTGCGGGTACATCGCCCGGTGGCCGCAATTCGCTAACCCCCGTGCCCAGATACGGGATCAGCCGCCCCGCACGCAGGCCCGCGCTGATTTCGTGGGTGACGTCACTCATGTACCCTCCCCTTCCTCGCTCAGCTTGCGGGCATTGACCGTAATCGGCAGCCGGGGCTCCGCATCCATTTCCGGCAGTTCAAGCACCCAGCCATTCTTGAGCCTGATCCATCCGCCCCACAGCGCATCATGCTGCTGGGCAATGACGGGCTCTTCCAGATCCTTCTTGGGTACGTAAATCGACAGTCCACGCGTATCCCGCCGCACCATGACCTTCATTTTACTGCCTCTGCTTCCAGGTTGAGTTCGCGCGCGCGCATGCCGACCACGGTTCCACGGTCGATAAATTCGACGGCATAAATGTAATAGCGTTGAAGAAAGACACCGATGTCGCGCACGTAACCGACATCGCCCTTGTGAACCAGCATTTCCCCGATTTCGCGGCCCGCGAATGTCCCGTCATTTTTTACGTAACGGGTCGCGCGCACTTTCGTGCCGGGCATGAAAACGGGCTGCCTGCGGATCTCGACTTCTTCCTCACGTCCCAGTCCCATCGGGGTGTTCCTTCCTGACATCTTCAGACAGACGACACTTGATCAGATCCTGAATGAGCGGTTCATCGTCATCGGCAAGTTCATGCAGCATGTCGGATGGCAGCCGCTCGATCGCGGTGTAACGCACGCGCAGGTCTTCATCGGTGGCCAGGATCGCAAGCAGCGGCGTCGCCACGCGCGTTGCCACAATCTGGCGCACCGTCGGTTCGGGATCAGCCAGCATGGACGAAAGATAGGCCGGTGCGATGCGGCGGGCGACCCACCGGCGCACATCGGCATCCACGTCCCGCACGGCTGTCAGCAGCATTTCCGGCACAAGGCGGCGCACCACCATAAGCCGGACCCCTGCGTCCTCATCGGCCAGAAGCCCGATCAGGTCCCTGCCCTCCAGCCTGCTGGCCAGTGCGATCCTGACGCGGCGGTCGGGATCGGTGGACAGGGGCAGGATACGTGCAACCGGCAGGCGCAGGACCGCCCCGACCCTGACCTCCCCTTCCGGGTCGTCCAGCATCGGGGGAAGCCGGAATATGGTGCAGTACCGCACCGCGATGGCCCGGACTTCATCATAGGGGTGATCGAGGTATTCATCCGCCACCGACGGGTTATGGCGGAAGAACCTGTCCACCCGCCGCGCCCGGCGGTCGCGCACGCAGCTACGCCCCCGCTGGCACCGGCCATCGCGATGCATGGGTTCATGCCGGCAGTCGCGACAGCGTACCTGATGCCCCTGCCAGTCCACGGCTTCGTGCGTGAAATCGGCAGGGGCGCGAGCCGTGTCGTGTGTCGGCGTGTCCTCACTCATGCGACAGCCCCCCGGAACAGGTCAGGCCGGGATGCAGGTATTGGGAACCGGGCAGACTTCCGCGCACTGGGCCACGTCAAAATGCCCTTCACATTCCGTGCACTTCTTGGGGTTGATGACGTACAGGTCGTTCTTGAGCGTGATCGCGCCGTTGGGACATTCGAATTCGCAGGCACCGCATACCGTGCACTGGGATGTAACAATCTTGTAGGCCATGGGTCTTTCTCCTGTGGGTTATATTGAAAAAATCCGGTTTTCAGGCTGTCTGCCGGATTTCCGTTCCGAATTTGGCGGAATACCAGCCGGTAATCCCGGCCTCGATCCAGTCATGCGCGTAGTCATGGCTGACCTCGATCCCGGCTTCGTTGAGGCTATCACGCGGGCAGTCCCCAACCCTGGCGCACAGCACGGCGCGCACGCCTTCCAGCGCCTCGATCGTGCTGTCCAGCGTCGCGTCCTCGCCCCAGCCACCTTCGCAGTAATTGTCCACCTTGCGATGGCCGGTGAAGGTGATCCCCGCTGCCGAGACCTCGTAGATCTGGAATTCACGGGCATGGCCGAAATGCTGGTTGATCCGCCCGCCACCCTTGGTCGCAACCGCCACCAGCACCGGGGTCTCCGCATCGATCCCGGCCAGCATCGCCCCGGCGGCCTCGCGCTGCTTCATGTGCTCGCCGCGCTCCTGCGCCACGACCTCACGATAGCTTTCCCGGCGTGACGGGTCGTAGGACACTTCATCGGCCAACTGGTCCATCGTGAATTCCTGCCCGCGGTCCTCACCCAGCAGGCCGACTGCATCTGCCCGGCACTGGCGGCAATGCCGCATGAGCTTGGTCCCGTCGGACAGGCGGTCCTGCAGGGCCTTGAGTTCCTGCGCCTTTGGCCCACGCTGCCCGGTCAGGCCGAAATGCGTGCCATGCGCGGGGTCGGAAATCAGCGGCATGATGTTGTGCAGGAAAGCGCCCTTCGCCTTGACGACGCGGTTCACCTCGATCAGGTGTTCGTCATTGATACCGGGGATCATGACGGAATTGATCTTGGTCAGGATGCCGCGCGCAGTCAGCATCTCCAGCCCGAGCATCTGACGCTCATGCAGGATTTTCGAGGCGTCCAGACCCGTCCAGCGTTTATTCCTGTAGAAAATCCACGGATAGATCTTCGTCCCGATTTCCGGATCAACCATGTTGATCGTGATCGTGACATGGTCGATGTTCATTTCCGCGATTTCATCGACATGGTCAGGCAGGGCCAGGCCGTTTGTCGAGAGGCACAGTTTGATGTCCGGAATATCCTGTGACACCTGTGCAAAGGTTTCGCGCGTCTTTTTCCAGTCGTAACAGGCATCACCCGGCCCGGCGATGCCGAGGACGGAAAGCTGCGGCACCTCGTTGGCCACCGTAATGACCTTGCGCCGCGCCTGCACGGGCGTCAGCTTTTCCGATACGACACCGGGGCGGCTTTCATTCGCGCAGTCATATTTGCGGTTACAGTAATTGCACTGGATGTTGCATGCGGGCGCCACGGCCACGTGCATGCGGGCGAAATAATGATGCGCCTCCTCCGAATAGCAGGGGTGATCCTTGACCTTTTCCCATATTTCCGGGGGCAGGTCGGACGGACCATCGGAACTTCCGCAACTGGATGAAGAACATCCGCCCTCACCGCTCAGGGCCGAACGCATACCCTGCGCATCCTGCGGTGCAAGCATATCCAGACTGATGAGCTGTGCCATTGCCATTCTCCGGACTGACTTTCGCTAATCAGGTCCGGCGCAAGAAGCATGCCATCGCGGGGATGGCGGGTTCCGGTGCCCCCGCAACCCCCCGCGTCAGGAGAGCGACAGGAATGTGTCAACCACGACAATTCCGACACGCATTTCCCGTCAGAATTTTTTAATGGAAATCCCGTTCTTGCGCAGGGCATAGCCGATCTGGCGCGGGGTCAGGCCCAGTATGCGCGCGGCCTTGGCCTGCACCCATCCCGCCGTTTCCATAGCCTCGATCAGTTCTTCGCGCTGCGCGCTCCATTCTCCCTGCGCAGCCGAACAGACCGAGGAGGACGGACAGGTCGCCGCCGGGTCAGGGGCCGATGACGCGGCAGGGGCTGCAACGACTTCATCAACCGGCAGGGACGGCACGGGCGGCGGTGGGGCCGGAACAGTGTCCTTATCCACCGTGCCGGTGCTGTCCTGCGCCAGTTGCGGGCCGGGTAATGAGGACGCAGGTGTAGGATTGCGCCAGAAAATGGAGGAAAGGCATCCATCACTCCGGCAGGCGAAATCCTGCGCGGTAATGACATCTCCCTGCGCGAGGGTTGCCGTCCTGCGAATACAGTTTTCCAGTTCACGCACATTGCCGGGGAAGTAGCACGCAGTCAGCACATCCACGCCGGTGGGATCAATGGACAGGTCGGTATGGTTGCTTTCGTTAAAGCGACGGAGGAATTCCTCGGCCAGCAACGGAATATCGGACATGCGCTCACGCAGGGCGGGCAGAAAAATGGGGATCACACTCAGGCGGTAATACAGGTCGGCACGGAAGCGCCCCTTGCTGACCGCCTCTTCAAGGTTACGGTTTGTCGCCGTCACGATGCGGACATTGACCTTGAGCGTACGCGTGCCTCCCACACGCTCGAATTCCCCATCCTGAAGCACACGGAGCAGCTTGGCCTGAAAACTGGGTGAAATCTCACCGATCTCATCCATGAACAGCGTGCCGCCATCAGCCAGTTCAAAGCGCCCCTTGCGCTGGTTGAGTGCTCCAGTAAACGCCCCCTTTTCATGCCCGAACAGTTCGGATTCCAGCACACTTTCAGGCAGGGCGGCGCAATTCAGTTTAACGAAAGGCTTGTTCTGCCGGGGGGATGCCATATGGATGGCGCGGGCAAAAAGCTCCTTGCCCGTGCCGGACTCACCACGCAACAGGACGGTGACGTTACTGCGGGCCACGATCTCGATTTTCTTGAGCAC
This sequence comes from Komagataeibacter melaceti, assembly GCF_003403295.1. GTDB lineage: Bacteria > Pseudomonadota > Alphaproteobacteria > Acetobacterales > Acetobacteraceae > Komagataeibacter > Komagataeibacter melaceti. Next base: position 56,832 of record NZ_QUWV01000071.1, read on the forward strand.
GGCGCGCAGGGCCGGGCTGTTGCCCACAATGCCGAAATCATTCCCGCTTTCCTCCCCTTCCGTCAGGGCCTTGCGTTCATGTGCGACATCTTTCATCAGCCGTTCACGGTCACGCTGCACCAGGCGGTGCAGGCGCAGCATCTGCCCCATAAGCCCCGCGACCATGGAAAGCAGGCTGACATCAATACTGCCGACAACTGAATCCTGTGCAATCGCGGGCCGGTCCAGAATCAGGACACCAACCACCTGTTCACGGCTGATGATGGGCACGCCGATGATCCCGATGCGACCGGGGCCGACCTCCCACGCCGGGGCCCTGGCAAAACCGTATTTCATATCCAGCGCCACATCCGGTACCAGCAATGGTTGCTGGCTGGTAACGATCTGCCCGATGGCCTGTTCGGGCATGCTGCCGACATAGGTTCTGGCGGCAACGGGATCGGCATAGGTGCTGATGACCGTATCGTTGTTTTCCGCCTCATCGAACAGGACAACGGCGGCGTTGTTCATATCGACAAAGTTTTCAAGAATGGTCAGGACGCTTTTGATGATTCCGGAAGTTTCCGTTGGCGCACACAAAATTTTTGAAATTTCATGCAGCCCGAATAAAGCGCGTTCCGCCCATGTTGACTGGCCTGCCATGTTGACGGGCCGACAGGGAATGTGATCCGCAGGCATGTCTATTGCCTCCCCCCACTTCTCCAACTGCACCCAGATATGCTCCTTCGGGATGCATAGACATGACACCCCGGCACAGGAGTTACAACCTTCATTTTAAAAATATGAAACATATCATCCCAGAATTCGATAACAAATTTCTTAGATTTTCTATTTCCATTATTTTTCTAATGCTTACGTCTTGTCGTATATATTCGTTCGGGAATAGATATATGTTCCGTTTTATATAGATGTCCGGAATACTTACTCTGCATAACGCTCTTCGGGCAGTCTTTCGGACCGGCTGCGCACGTACAGGTGCGCCCAGTCAAGCAGGCTTGCGCTGCGCGGCGGCAGGACCGGTGCAGCATGATCCTGACCAATAAATGCCTCCCACGCCGGAAGGTGATTACGGCTTACGACAACGACCACCGGGATGCCCCGGCAGATGGCTTCCGCTATTTCCGTGCGCAGGCCGCCGCCTTCGGCCTCCCGCACACCGAACCGGTTGATGAACAGCACATCGGGGGCCTGTTCGATTCGTGTTCGCAACGTCACCGCAATCGTGCCCATTGCATCCATATCCAGCGTGCATGCACGCGCGCCCGCGCCGCGATAGCGGTCCAGCCGGACCAGGGAGCCATCCGTCAGGTCATGCACATACATCTCGTACCGGCCGTCGCTGCGCAGCCGGCCGCGCTTCTGGACAAAGCCGCCAACCTCCAGCCCTCGCGCACGCAGGATGGTGATTGCATGCCACAAAGCCATCTCGACTTCCTGCGGGTCATTGTCCTGCATGATGACCGCAATCGGATAGGCGTATGAACCTGCGTGGTCTGGCATCTTTGTGCTCCCCTATCTTGATTGACAGTCCGGCACACGCAATTTTCGTGCCGAAACCTGCACCGGATTATGACAGAACTTTTTCAGTACCGAATATCACGCTGTATTTATATATCGTTTCTACATAGTTCCATAACGTGGCATGGCTTTTGCGTGTAACCTGTCATCTCTGGCGTTTGCCCGGACCTTTCGGCGCATTGGCGGACGTACCCCGCCTGCCCCGCACAGGTTCACGGCCCGGACAAAAGGTACTGCAATGCGTGCATTCCGCCTGATCCTGCTTGTGCCCGCCACCATCATCGCGCTGCTTGCCGCGCGACAGGCCATGGCCGACCCGCTCCGGCTGGCCGTTGCCGCGAATTTCACCGGGACCGCGCAGCAGCTTGTGGCGGAATTTACACAAAATACCGGCATAACCGCGACAATCAGTTCCGGTTCAAGCGGGCAGCTTTTCATGCAGGTCACGCAGGGCGCGCCGTTTGATATTTTCCTCAGCGCGGATACGAAGCGCCCGACCGACCTGATCGCCAACGGGCTGGGGGTGACTACGTCCCGTTTCACCTATGCCATTGGCCAACTGGTTCTGTGGAGCCCCGCTACGCAGACCCGGCCGGATGAACATGAACTGCGCCAGGCTGCTTTCACGCATCTGGCCATCTGCAACCCCAATACCGCCCCCTACGGCACCGCCGCCATTGAAACACTGGACAGGCTTGGCCTGCATACCATGCTTCAGCCCAGGCTGGTGGTGGCGCAGTCGGTCAGCCAGGCACTGGAACTGGCGCAGAGCGGCAATGCCGAACTGGCCTTCGTCGCACTGGCCCAGATCCGCCCGCTGCGGGAAGGATCCTACTGGCTTGTGCCCCCGGCCTTGTACACTCCCATCCGGCAGGATGCGATCCTGCTCACCCGGGCGGAAAATGATGACCATGCGCGAAAGTTCATGGCGTTCCTGCATGGCGCAAAAGCTGCCAGCCTGATCAGGGAAGCCGGTTATCTTACGGACACTCCGGCGCAAGACCCTGCGCCATGACGGTCCTCTCCCCCGACGTGACGGAAGCGGTGGTCCTGACGCTGGAACTGGCAGCGGTAACGACAACCCTGCTGATTGCGCTTGCGCTCCCGATTTCATGGTGGCTGGCATGGCCGCGGCGGTGGTGGAAGTCCGTCATTGGCGCCATCATCTCACTGCCCCTTGTCCTGCCGCCCAGTGTGCTGGGGTTTTATTTTCTGGTGGCTTTCGGGCCGTCAGGGCCCGGCGGATGGATTGCGCATCTGTGGGGCGCGCGTACGCTTGCCTTCACCTTTCCCGGTCTGGTGATCGGTTCCCTGCTCTATGCCCTGCCCTTTGCCGTGCAGCCCATCCACAATGCATTCCACGCCATGGGACGCAGGCCGCTGGAAGTCGCGGCGACGCTTGGCGCCTCGCCATGGCGGACCTTCCATAGTGTTGTCATTCCGCTGGCATGGCCCGGCATAGCCACGGCCATCGTGCTGGGCTTTGCCCATACGGTGGGTGAATTCGGCATTGTGCTCATGATTGGCGGGGACATTCCGGGTCATACACGGGTGCTGTCAGTCGCACTGTACGACTATGTGGAAAATGCCCGCTGGCATGAGGCGAATATCATCGCGGCGGGCATGGTCGTGTTCTCGTTCATTACGATCATGCTTCTATCCTCCCTCCAGCTTCGTAGCCGGGGGCATGATTCATGAACAGCGGGCGGGGTCTTCAGGCCGCTTTCCGGGGCGGCACCGGCGGGTTTTGTTATGATGTGGAATTCAGCGCGCCCACCCACGGCGTGACCGCCCTGTTCGGCCCCTCTGGCTGCGGAAAAAGCACGATCCTGCGCTGCATTGCCGGTCTGGAACGGGCGCGGGAGGGTTACTGCCACTTCAACGGCCAGATATGGCAGGACAGCCACCGCTTCGTGCCGACGTGGGAACGGCCGATCGGTTTCGTGTTCCAGGACCCCTCCCTTTTTACGCATATGTCCGTCAGGCAGAACCTGCTTTTTGGCGCATCTGGCGGCACGCGGGCGCAGCAGCAATCCGCTTTTTCGGAAACCATTGCGATGCTGGACCTTGAACCCCTGCTTAGTCGTGGCGTGACCCATCTGTCGGGTGGAGAAAAACAGCGTGTGGCCATTGGCCGCGCCCTGCTGCGCCGGCCCGCGCTGCTGCTGATGGATGAACCCCTGTCCGCCCTGGACCAGCCCAGAAAGCAGGAAATCCTGCCCTATCTGCGCACACTGTGCCGGAATGCCAGCATTCCCGTCGTGTATATCTCCCACGATCCCGATGAAATCGCGTGCCTGACAGACCGCGTCATAACGCTGGATTCAGGTCACGTTACCCACAGGCCCACATGGGACGACAGGCAGGCGTTCACGCCCCGGCCATCTGCCGCCGGTCCCGATGTTATGATGGGAACATAAAACCATGGCTACAGGTCATCGCCAGGAACTAGGACAGCATCAGGGTCTGTTCATAAGCGTCCGCATGCGGCAGTCGCTTCAGATCCTTCAGTTCTCCAACGCCGAACTGCAGGAATTCCTCGCCAGCGAAGTCGAGAAGAACCCCATCCTCGAACAGCCGCATGAGACGGAGGAGGCTCCCGTGCCCTCACGGGTGAAGGATACCGTATCCTACGCCTCCATCCGTGATTCCGGCGCCACGGCGCAGCGCTGGATGCACGATGGCGGGCTGGATGATGACGGCATGGCCCGCATTGCCGACAGCGCCCCACCACTGCGTGAGCGTATATTCGAACAGTTCGTACTCTCGGGCTGCACCCTGGCCGAGCGTGAAATCGGTGCGCACCTGATCAGCGGGCTTGATGCCGTCGGCCGCCTGTCGCTCCCGCCCGGGGAGATTGCCGGTATGCTCGGGGTGCCTGCATCGCAGGTCGAAGCGGTGCGGCAGCGGATGATGCGCCTGGACCCGCCGGGGCTGTTTGCACAATCCCTGCATGAATGCCTGCGGGTCCAGTTGGAAGAGCGGAACCGGATGGACCCGGCAATGGAAAAACTGCTGGAAAATCTCGACCTGCTGGCACGTCATGACCTCAAGCGGCTATGCCAGGTCTGTAATGTGGACCTTGAGGACATGCACGATATGGTCTCCGACCTGCGTGCACTCAATCCGAAACCGGGCGCGGAGGCATTATCGGGCAATCCGGGTCTGGCCGTGCCTGACATATTGATGGAACACACCCCGGAATCCGGCTGGATACTGGAACTGAACCCCGATACAACACCACGTGTTGTCATAAACAGCGCCCTCAGCACCCGTATTTCCCTACGTGCCCACGCAACGGAGCGCGCCTTTCTGGCGGAGCATCTGACCAGCGCGAACTGGCTGATCCGCTCGCTCCAGCAAAGAAGCATAACGATCCTGCGTGTCGCCACGGAGATCATGCGGCGTCAGGAAAAATTCCTGACACAGGGGCCCGCGGGCCTTGCACCACTGACGCTGCGCATGGTGGCGGAAAGCCTTGATATGCACGAAAGCACCGTCAGCCGTGTTACGGCCAACAAATATATTGCCACCGTTCGTGGCATCCTGCCGCTCAAGTTCTTCTTTGTCGCGGCCCTGCCGGGGCAGAATGGCGAGATGCACAGCAGCCTCGCCATCCAGAACCAGATCAGGCAGATGATCCAGGGGGAACAGCCAACCGCCCCGTTATCGGATGACGCCATTGCGGCCCAACTGCGCGGCAAAGGGATAGAAGTCGCCCGGCGCACCGTTGCAAAATACCGCGAGGGCATGGGCTTTCCCAATTCGGTCCAGCGCAGGCAGCGTGCCAACAGTTCCATAGCACCTGCCTGAAGGGATGGCACGGGCCGTTTCCATTACTGAACGGACCGGGATCATTCAGGGCCTTTTGTGATCGTTATTGCGAAGCATGTGGCCACAAACCCGTCGATGGCAAGTTTCAGATGATGCTGGTTGGTGCTTATTCCCAGCTCCTCGCTCACATTGTTCATCAGGTGCCCGCCCCATGGCGGCACATCAATGAACTGGTCCATCGGACGGTTGCCCGCATTGAAATCAAGCTGTGCGACCTTGTGCCCTGCCGCCTCCATTTTCCGGGCGAATTCCTCAATATGTTTGCGCTGGAACAGAACGGTTATCCAGTTGTCTATGGTCGGTCCATCCGGGTTGATGTTGAATTCCATCGTATGGACCGCCGTACCGCCGGGGCGGAGGGTGCGGAGGGAGTTCTCAATAAAATCCAGTCCTTTCTGGATTGATCCCAGATGCTCCAGCGCGCAGATCGACCAGCAGAAATCATATCCGGAAAGGTCATCCGGTATGGCATTCATATCCACAAACCGGTGACTGACCATGCGGTTGAAAGTATCCCTGTCAACCAGATGCTCCATATACGCATTTTCCAGCGTCTGCGCATATTCATTACTGCTCATCCACCCCGAAGTCTGCTGATGTTCGGGCGGCAGGTCGGTAATGGTTGTGCTGACCCCCTTGGCGGCAAGGTAACTGGGGATCGGTTCAACGCCGCAGCCAAACCCCAGCCCCTTCTTATCTGGGGAAATATTGCCCGTGGAATACAATGCCTGAAGCAGATAGGTGTGTTCCCATATCTTTCTATGGAGAATGAGGGGAACCTTCAGCTCGGATGTCCAGTATCGGGACCAGTCGCTTTCCATATCCTCCTGAGTGCAGAGTTTGGATTTTATCGCTATATCCTGCGGCCCATCATGCTGGACAGGTGGCAGGGCATCTACCAGCGAACGTGCCAGACGGTACCCCATTGCCTTGATATTCAACGAAGTTGCGTCAATATTACGCAACCTCTCATTCAGTGCGTTAATATTCGGCTGTGAATCCTGATTGACAAGACTAAGCAGAAGACGCAGTTTCCGTTCATTATATTCATCCGAGATCGCGTTAACCTGCTTTTCTAATATTGCCCTCACTCTCCTGTTTAACGGACGTGTGATAAACGCACTGATTTTCTTTTTTATGCTCATGGGGGGCCTATGTATGATTTTTCATGGTCCGCTGCGGACTGACTGTTACTGCACACCTAAACCATTGTGGAAAATGAATAAAACGAAAATCAACCTGTAACACGTTGCGTTGCATAACTGCCAATAGCCGGTGACGGCCCGCAGGTTGTAACACATTGTCGGTATGTTCAAGGATTTCGTCAGCCCGTCTTCTCAGGGTTGATGAGACAGTCACTGTTGCTGGCTACCACAACATTCCGCCTGCTACAGGCTTTGGGGAACGCTCCTTCACCCCGCCTGCCCGCTACAGAAATTGCAAGAGGCCACCGGTAAATTATACCGGAGGGGTTTCCAGCAGGCACCTTGCCCGCACCAAATAGGCCGCCTGCCGATCGGGTTCAGGCCCTGTCATAACGTCTTTCAAAAACGCCATGGTGTTCCAGGTCCGCAATACCCGCAGGGTGAATGGCATTCTTTTTGCGGCGGGACACTCAGGGGGAGCGCATGTTCATTTGCCCGGTTTTCCACAGGCCGGACGGTGCATGCAGTCAATATGGAAAACAGGGCACCAGCGGTACGGAAAAGAAATATATCCTCCTTCAACCACCATGCACCATCCATAACCGGATGACCGACGAGTGACGGAAGATACCAGCCTGAATACTGTCGTAATTACGACATTCTGACGTCTGCGTTCCTACCATTCAACCAAAGCCAAAAGGAATTTAATCCGGGAAACAAATGTTTTTTATGAATTTATTAATTATTCTGGAAAATCATGGCAGGTTTGCTATCATCACAGCATTGCATGAACAGGTTCGCGTGTTTCGCCGCCCCAAGAACAATGACCAGATGAATTTTAAAAACAGCGTATCGCAATAGATACCTGCCGTTGGATCAATGCTGTTCCACAACATGGGACCGGCGTGGATCGTAATCATACCATCAAGAGCTTCACACATACGTTTCCGGAGTATCCGATGCCGAACACGCTGCGCAAAATAGCCGAAGCAGACAGAGTGAAGGCTGAAATCCAGGCTGTGAGCGAGCGTCTGGAACTCATGCAGATGACCCCGCAGAACTGCACGGCACTCCGCGCGCTCAAGGCACTGGTCCAGCGGGAACTCCCGGTTGCCCTTGATAAATTTTATGGTCAGGTCCGCCAGAACCCCGCCACAAGAAAATTTTTTGCATCCGAGACGGATATCGAACATGCAAAAGGGGCGCAGGCCGTCCACTGGGGTAATATTTCAAGCGGCAATTTCAATCATGACTATGCCGCCCGCGTGCGCAGGATCGGCATGGTGCATGCGCGTATCGGCCTTGAACCCCGCTGGTACATAGGCGGATACGCCATCATCCTTGACCATCTCATCAAGGCGGCGATCAAGGAGCACTTCCCCAAAAAGCGGCTGTTCTCCGATTCAGGCATGAATGCCGCCGAGTTCGGGGAGACACTGGGCAGCCTGTCGAAGGCCGTGATGCTGGACATGGATCTCGCCATTTCCGTCTATATCGACGAGGCGGAGAAAGCCAGGCTGGCAGGCCAGACCGACGCGACATCAAAGGAGCAGGAACTGGTATGCGAGAGCTTTGGCAAGGCCATGACGCGCATTGCCAACAAGGACCTGACCTGCGAACTGGCCGCCGAACTGCCTGAAGCCTATGAACCGCTCCGCGCCGACTTCAATAACGCGGTGGGCACGCTGCGGCAGTCGCTGCAGTCCGTGGCACAGGTGACCGGCTCGATCGAAGGTGCGATCCGTGAGATCAGCTGTGCGGCGGATGACCTGTCCCGCCGCACACT
>NZ_QUWV01000072.1 GCF_003403295.1 Komagataeibacter melaceti
CAGCAGCGCCACCCCCAGCCCCGCGACAATGCCGCCCAGCCCCATGGCGGTCAGTGACAGCCCGCCCGCCAGCAGGAACCCCACCGCCGCACCGGGCAGGATGGCGTGGCTCATGGCGTCGCCAATCAGGCTCATGCGGCGCAGTTGCAGCATGACCCCGACCGGACCCGCCCCCATGCCCAGCGCCACGGACGCCACCAGGGCGCGGCGCATGAAGCCGAATGTCGCGAACGGTTCCCACAGGGCGCCCAGCATGCTCATGGCCATGTTGCCTGTCCCGCGCCCTGTGCGGGGGCATAGGCCTGCCGCAGCTTTTCGGGGGTGAGGATTCGGGATGTCGCCCCCCATGTGGCATGACCGGAGGCGAGCAGCACGGTGTCGGGAAAACAGTCGCGGATCTGGCGCATGTCATGCAGCACGGCGATGATGGTGCGCCCCTGCCCGTGCCATTCGCACACCAGTTCCAGCAGGTCCTGCGTGGTGGGGGCGTCAAGCGCGGTGAAGGGTTCATCCAGCATCATGACACGGGCATCGGACATGAGGAGGCGCGCGAACATGAGGCGCTGGAACTGCCCGGCGGACAGGGCGTCGATCATGCGGTCCGCCTGTCCGTTCAGGTTGACGCGGCGCAGCGCGCTGGCCGCGCGCAGGCGCACCTGCCGGTCCGCCCCGCCAAAGGCCCCGGTCTGCCGCCATGCGCCGCTCAGCACCATGTCGGTCACGCTGATGGGAAAGGCACGGTCGATATTGCGCGCCTGCGGCAGGTAGCCGAAATCCTGCTGGCGCAGGCCATCGCGCGTGATCGTGCCCGATGCCAGCGGCACCTCGCCCAGTATCGCGCGCAGCAGGGTGGATTTTCCCGCCCCGTTGGCCCCGGCGATGGCGGTCATGCTGCCCGGCGCGAAACTGCCGGTAACGTGCTGCCAGACCGGGTTGCCGTTCAGGACCACACCGGCATCATCCAGCCGGATTGTTCCATTTGTCACGGTTGCGACACGGCCCAGGCAATAAGCCCCCACAGCGCGGCGCACGGCATGGCCATGCAGGCCAGGCGCTGCCACCACGCACGCGCCGCCCATGTCTGGCGCAGGGGGGCGGCGGGCGCGGTCCGGCTGGCGCGTTGCATCGGCATCCATTTGCCCGAAGCTGGCAGGGGGGTGGAAAGCGGGGTGGAAAACGGCATGGCGTGCCTAAAGTGTTATAATATAACATCCGTCTATATCAGCGCCCTGTCCGGCGTCAAGATTAAAGACAGTATTGTCGGCAGGCCGCCTGCGGATCATGTCCCGAAACCGCGCGGCTGAATTATTCCATGACGTTTATGATAGTTGGTACAGTGTTTGCGAGGGCGCCGGACCAGAATACGACATAATAAGGGATAGAATATAACTGTATCTATAGGGACACAGTTCCCTCCAATCTGATCATTCCGGCTCTAATATGTTTATCCATACATAGACAGTATCATCGGGCTCTATATATACGGGCGTATATGGACAAACGGCAATGAATCGGGAGCCAGCATGGCAAGAATAACTACTGGTATGATGTGGATGTTTTCCGCCAGTTTTGGCGCATTGCTTGGCTCTTCCGCCTATGCCCAGAATACAACGCCAGCCCAGAACGCCACAGGCGGTGCCAATGGTGGCAACAGCACCAGCAACACCAGCCTGTCACCTGCTCCCGCCACGGAAAAGACGGCCGCGCAGGATGCCGTTACTTCCGGCAATGCAGAAGAAGTGACCGTTATCGGTCACCACCGCATGGTTGCGGGGGCTGCCGCCAACTATAACAAAAAGACCGCCAACCTTGGCCCGCTGGGCACGCGCCGCACGCTTGACACGCCCATGTCGATCATGACCGTGCCGCATGACGTGATCGTCAACCAGCAGGCGCGCAACATCAATGACCTGATGCAGTACATGCCATCGGTCCAGCTTGAAACCCGCGCCGACCCCGGCACCAGCCGCCCGCAGTCCCGCGGGTTCGAGGCGGATGTCATTTCCAACAGCCGTATTGACGGGCTGAACGCCTTTACCGTCACCCCCTACGCGGCGGAACAGTTTGACAACGTGCAGGTGCTCAACGGTCTGGCCGGTGCGCTGTATGGCCCCCAGAACCCGGCCGGCACGTTCGAATATGGTCTCAAGCGCCCGACGGACGAGCGCATCAACCGCCTTGTCGTGGGTGTGGACTCCATCGGCACGCTTATGGAAAACGCTGACTCGTCCGGCCGTCTGGGCAGGCATGGCTGGTTTGGCTACCGCATCAACCTGCTGCATGGTGATGGCACGTCCTATGTGCAGGATAGCTGGATCCGCCGTAACATGGTCAGCGCGGATTTCGACATTCATTTCGACCGCGACACCGTGCTCGAACTTGATGCCAGCCATTATACCTTTGATGAACGCGGCATGCCGGCGGGCATCAACCTCAACGGGCACGCCCTGCCCGAAGCGCCCGATCTGGGCAAGCCGCACATGGGGCAGGACTACGCGGGCTACAACTCCGAAAACAACGTGTTCCTTGCCAAGCTCAAGCACCGGATCAATGATAACTGGAGCTTCCTGATCGGTGGCCTGTACCAGGATTCAGCACGCCAGGTGTTCGAATCCGCCGATACGCTGATCAACAACAGCGGCGGCTACAACCAGACCGTTTCCGCCGCCGCGACGGTGAATGACTTCAAGGTCGGCAGTAACATGGCCTATATCAACGGCCATGTGCGCACCGGCTTCATCAAGCATGACCTCGTCATCGGCACCAACGGGTATATGGAAGGGGGCTACAACCCCACCACGGGCCAAAGCTTCACCACAGTAACGAATGGCAGCCTGTACAACCCGCAGGTGGCCTCCGGCCCCAATGCGGGCAAGCAGCCCTATTACCATGGGCGCTATGAATCCCAGTACGTGCGCTACCAGTCCATGATTCTGGGTGACACGGTGCATTTCAACAAGCACTGGTCCATCATGGGCACGCTGGCATGGAGCTGGCTGCATCAGGACGCCATGGCCAACCCGGTCACGGGCAAGGGGGCAGCACCTTCCTATTCACGCGATGCGGCGTTCAGCCCTTCGGCCAGCCTGATCTACAAGCCCACGGATAACCAGACGGCGTATTTCACCTATGGCCGTTCGCTGCAGGCGGGCACCTCGGTTTCGGCCGGGGCGGTGAACAACAACGAATTCACCTCTCCCGTCCGGAGTGAGGAATACGAAGTTGGCTACAAGTACATGTATCGCAACATGCAGTTCAATCTGGCCGGTTTCCGCGCCACGCGCAGCTATGCCTATATCGACCCCACCACGCTGATCTATGGCAACTACGGTACGCAGCGTAACTATGGTGTTGAATTCCAGGCCATGGGCCATATCACGCCCCGGCTTGCGGTCATTGGCGGCATGACGTGGATTGACGCCGAGGTGCTGCGCACGAACTCCGCCGCGACCTCCAACAAGGAAGCCGTGGGCGTCGCACCGCTGCAGGCCAACGTGCTGCTGGATTACCGCCTCCCGTTCGCGCAGGGCTTTGCGCTCAATGGCATGGCGGTCAACGCCAATGTCCATTACACGGGCCGTCGCGCGGCGGATATCCAGAACTCGACCTATGCCGGGTCCTATGTGACGCTGGACATGGGCGTGCGCTATCCGTTCCGTGCGGCCAAGCATCCGTGGATGGCGCGTTTTGGCGTGACCAACGTGGCCAATGAGCGGTACTGGTCGTCCGTCTATAACGGCACCGCCGAGGGCACGAACGTGACCGCCGGTGGCAGCAGCGCGGCCTATGCCGGCATGCCGCGCGCCTACCACTTCACGCTTGAAGCGGACTTTTAAGACCCGGCGCACCCGCTTGTGATACCGGGCGGGGGCGCGAAAGGACGGTGGCGTTCCCATATCCCCTGAAAGACACAGGGAAAAAGGAACGCCACCATGACCGGACCCACCACCCCCACCATGCATGACTGTCCCATCGGGCTGGACGCCACCGGCACCCGGCGGGAAAAGGACTCGATGGGGGAAATTGAAGTTCCCGCCAATCATTACTGGGGCGCGCAGACCCAGCGCAGCCTCGTGCATTTTTCCATCGGGCGGGACCATATGCCCATCGAGGTCTGCCGCGCCTACGGCATCGTCAAGAAGGCGGCGGCCCAGGTCAACGCGGCGGACGGGCGCATGCCCCAGTGGAAAGCCGACGCCATAAGCCGCGTGGCCGATGAGGTGACGGCAGGGAAGCTCGATTCCGAATTCCCGCTTTTCGTCTGGCAGACCGGTTCGGGCACCCAGACGAACATGAATGTCAACGAGGTCATCGCCAACCGCGCCATCCAGCTTCTGGGCGGCGTGATCGGCTCGAAAAACCCGGTCCATCCGAATGATGACGTGAACATGGGCCAGTCGAGCAACGATTCCTTTCCCACCGCCATGCATGTGGCGACCCTGCTGGAAATTGACAATCGCCTGCTGCCGCGCGTGCGTGAACTCATTGCCGCCCTGCGCGCCAAGGCGGAGGAATGGATGCAGGTGGTCAAGATCGGCCGCACGCACCTGCAGGATGCCGTGCCGCTTACGGTGGGACAGGAATGGTCCGGCTGGGCGCGCCAGCTTGAGGATGCGCTGGAAGCGGTCGAGGCCGCCCGCCCCGGCCTGCTGCAACTGGCCGCGGGCGGCACGGCGGTCGGGACCGGGCTGAACGCGCCGCCGGGTTTCAGCCGCGCCATTGCCGGACGGATTGCGGAGCTGACGGGGCGGCCCTTTGTCACGGCGCCCAACAAATTCGCGGCCCTTGGGGGGCTGGATGCCATGGTCCGGGCCTCCGCCGGGTTGCGCGGGGTGGCTGTTACCCTGCTCAAGATCGCCAATGACATGCGGCTGCTCGGTTCCGGCCCGCGCTGCGGGCTGGGGGAACTGCACCTGCCTGAAAACGAGCCCGGTTCCTCCATCATGCCCGGCAAGGTCAATCCCACCCAGTGCGAGGCGATGGTGATGATCTGCACGCAGGTGCTGGGCAATGACACTACGGTTGCACTGGCGGGCAGCCAGGGGCAACTGGACCTGAACGTGATGCGGCCCGTCATCGTGGCCAACGTGCTGCACGCCATCCGCATCCTGGCGGATGGCTGCCATAACTTCCGCATCTTCTCGGTCGAGGGCACGCGGCTCAATCGCAAGCGGATTGACGCTTACGTGGCCGGGTCGGTCATGCTGGTCACGGCACTCAGCCCCGAAATCGGGTATGACCGTGCCTCCGCCATCGCCCATCAGGCCATGGAACACGACATCAGCCTGCGTGAGGCGGCACTGGCCTCCGGCTTTGTGGATGGCGCGACGTTTGACCGTCTCGTTCGCCCGCTGGACATGGTGGGCAAGGGGGTAGGGGGCGCCTGAACCTGTTCACGAAGGTGCGGCGCCCTGCGTGTTGACCTGCAGGGTGAACAGCGCATCGGCGGCGCACATGAACAGCACGTCACGCTTGGGGCCGCCGAATGTCAGGTTCGACACCCCGCGTGGCAGGCGCAGCCGCCCGATCATGTGGCCCTGCGGGTTGTACACGACCACGCCGCACAGCCCGAGGGGACCATTCGCCCCGCACCACAGGTTGCCGAAAATGTCGATGGTCATGCCGTCCGGCCCCATCTGGTGGCCATTGAGCATCATGTCGGCAAAGGGGCGGAGGTCATGCACCGCCCCATCACGGACATCACCCGCATGGATGTGCAGGTCACCCCCCTGCCCATGCTGCCCCGGCCCCGCGCCGGATGAGATGACATAAACGCGCGCGCCATCGGGTGAAAAGGCGATGCCGTTCGGGTCCTTGAGCTGCTGCTGGCTCAGGACGGCGGTGAGCGCCCCGGTGGCGGGGTCAAGGCGGAAGACGTGGTCTTCCTGGCGTTTATGGCCACCGAACTGGGTCACGACCTCCCCATCCAATGTCCAGCGCTCCAGCCCGTCGCGGTTGGTCGGGCTGCCCGGTGCGTCGGGGTGGCCCTCTACAATGGTGTCGCCATAGCCGGGGTCGGTAAACCAGATGCTGCCATCGGGGTGGACGGCCACGTCGTTGGGGGAATTGAGGGGCGCGCCGTTATAGCTGTCCGCCAGCACGTGGCATGAGCCATCATGTTCCCAGCGCACCACGCGGCGCATCCCGTGTTCGCAACTGATCAGGCGGCCTTCGGCATCGAAGATGTTGCCATTGCTGTTGTAGGAATAGCCGCGAAAGACCGAAACGGCGCCGTTTTCCCACAGGTAGCGGTACTGGACCGCCCGGATCGTGTCACTGAGCAGTAGGAAGTGGCCCTCGCTGTTCCATGCCGGGCCTTCCAGCCAGTCACCGCCACGCCATGCCAGTTTCAGGTTGGCATTGCCGTACACCAGATCACTGAAGGTGGGATCGAGTGCGATGATGTCGGGGTCCGGCAGCACTTCCACGGGCGCATCCGCTCCCCACTGGCGGGGTGGGGTGGAAATGACGCTGGCGGGCTGGGGCAGGGTTTCCGGCGCGGTTGCGCGGGCGGCCAGCCCGCTGGCCCACAGGCCGCCCGTGGCCAGCCCGCCGGCCAGGATGGTCCGGCGGCCGGGGTGGAATGGGGGGGCGGCTGGGCGCATGGCCTCTCCCTTCGGGATCATGGAACGGGACATGGATGGCGGGCGGAAGGCCGGGTCAGTTCTCGATGTTCTGCAGGACCTCGAACCCCTCGAACACCGGCGGCCCGGCCATGAGTGGCTTGCGGGTGCCTGCCGTCGCATGGGCGATGCGGAACTGTTCCGACTGGGTCCAGCCAATGAAGGCTTCCTGTGATTCCCACACGGTGTGCGAGGCGTAGAGGATATGCTCCCCCTCCTGCGGTCCCTTGAGGAACTGGAAGCTCACGAACCCTGGCACCGTGCGCAGGTGTACCTCGCGGCCCAGCCAGCGTTCACGGAATTCGTCTTCGTTTTCAAGGGGGATACGGAAACGGTTCATGGCGATGTACATGGTGTCTCTCCTGTTGCGCGCCGGGGCCTAGCGGCCACCGGATACCGTCATCACGCTACCTGTCATATACGACGATGCGGGCGAGATCAGAAAGGCCACGGCCTGCGCGATCTCATCCACGTGACCGACACGGCCCATTGGCACCACGGTTTCCGCCAGTTTTTCCGTCTCGGGGGGGACCATGTCCGTGGCGGTCAGGCCGGGGGCCACGGCGTTGATCCGTATGCCCTCGCGCGCGACCTCGTTGGCGAGGCCGCGGGTAAAGGTCTCAACCGCCGCCTTGGTGGCCGCATAGGGCACAAGGCCCGGCAGCCCCCCCAGCCGCGCCGCGACGGAGGAGAGGTTCACGATCACGCCGCCCCGGCCGCCATGGCGGGTGGACATGCGGCGCACCGCCTCGCCCGATGCGAGCATGGTGGCGCGGATGTTGATGTTGAACAGTTCCGTCAGTGTCTCGGCGGTCTGTTCATCAATACGGACCTTGGTGCCGGTAATGCCCGCGTTGTTGACCAGGCCGGCAAGCGGGCCGAGTTCCGCCGCGCGGGTGAACAGGGTCTGGATCTCCGCCGGTTTTGAAATATCGGCCCGGACCGCCAGCGCCCGGCCGCCCTGCGTGATGATGGTGTGGGCCAGTTCCTCCGCCGGGGCGGCGTTGTTTGCGTAATTGATGGCGACGGCATGGCCCTGCCGCGCCAGCAGGGCGCTGATCGCATGCCCGATGCCGCGACTCCCGCCCGTGACGATGATGACACCGGGTGCCTGCGGGGAGAGGGAGGAATTGGCGCTGTTCATGAACCCGTCCTGATTGCTGTCGGTTGGTGGATCATAGGCTGTCATGCCGGGGCGCGAACATGAAAACATACCCCCGTTACCGACACTATCCGTATGGCAGCCACGCAGTCCGGGCACGGGGCCTGATCCTTCGCTACCTCCGATGCGCGATCTCACGAATTGATGAGGGAGACCCGCATTTTCATGAAATCCGCAGGAAAGCGGCTTCCGGATTCCGTGATGGCAGCCTTGCGCTGATCCGGCTTGACTTGAGCGGCAAACTGCAATGCGCTGCCCATGATATAACATGTGGCCGCATACTATCTGTTAGGGAGGTACCCGGATGCCGTGCATTCCAGTCATCCTGCGTTATGGCGCGGGGCACCTGATCTGGATATTCCATTTCATTCTTCTGCTGGCGGCGGGCACCACGACCGCGCTGGCGGCCGAACGCAATGACCAGGCCAGCGCCTGCAAGGGTGACGTGTTCCGGCTGTGTTTTCTTGACATTCCGAACGAGAAACTGATGACGGAATGTCTGGAAAGCAAGCTTGACCAGCTTACCCCCAAATGCCGCGCCATGTTTGAGGAGGACGAGGCGGAGGATATCCAGCGCAGGCAGGAGGAAGGGGCCGCCGCCAGACAGCCCGCAGCCAAGCCGGCGCATTGAGCGTACCTGCCGTAAGGGGCAATCTGTTATGGCAGAGCCACTGCCGGTTCCGTTGTACCGCCGTAAGGATACATGGACAGGGTTGCGATGCGGTGCTAGAACGTATCGCAAATTCCACGTGAAAAATATTGAATGAATTCATGGGGAATTCAAATAGATAGGAAGTATATGTAGTAATTGCAGAAATCATTCGGGCAAGAATCGAATTTCACAGCATATTATTTTTTTGTATTAATTTGAAATTACATATCGTCCCCTGACAGGGCGATAATTTTTGGTCATGTCCGTAGTCATGGTGCTGCGTGCATGCATTCGGGAGATTATGCTTCATGGGTAGGCGGGACGGTACGGCGTCAGCAGTGTCATGTAGCGACGGGCGACTTTCCCTTGCCGCCGGTTATTTCAACATGAACACGATCAGGCAGGCCATCGGGGAATGTCGCAGGGAAGTCGTGTCGCACTTCTCCATTCATTCGCAGCCCATTCTCATCAGCGCCGGGGCATGGCTGAACATGAAGCTGCACGAGCTGCATGAATGGAACCACGGGCTGCTCACGCTCGATGGCGGGACCATCGTGATCCATCATTCCCATTCCAGCAAGGTGACAATCCTGCCGGTTGATGTGCAGGGCGGCGGCTGCATGATCTTCTCCGCCGAGGAAAAGAAGGGCGGCACGCTCCTGCTGCATCTGAGCCGGGGTGAAAAGGCCCATGCCAGCCTGCAACTGGTCTTTCAGGGCTGTGAAAAACAGTTCGCCTGCTATGACCCCATGGCCAACATGACATTGGTCGGCCTGCTGCCCGATGGGGAAACCCCCCATGGCTGGGCGGCCATAAGGCTGGATGGCAACCCGTGGAACATTACCCACCCGATGGAGGGTTCCGATGACTGGGCCCAGTTGCGGCGGGAATGGCGGGCGGATTCGCATAACAGCGTCACGCTGCACCTGTCACGCTGACAGCCGCTACGGAACAAAGCGGGAAATAGGCGCGACTCCCCGGCGGGACATGACGGCTCCCAAAAAATCAACAGACTTATCCACAGGGTTTGTGATGAGGTTCAGCCGTGCGAATCCATTTTTATGTTGCCGTACAGAGACAGCAAATGGCTATTTTCCGCCATAATAAGGATTCTCACGCCCTCCCTTTGCGCGCGTGGCGCTGCCTGTCAAATGGAATCCGGGTGCAGGTGGTAGAAAAAATCCACATCTGAATGGTCCGTTCAGGCAGGTGGCAACTCAGTTGTCCCGTCCGGGCCGCGAACCCGGAACGGGGGGCGTGAAAGGCGCGGCCTGGCGGCAGATGCTGTCAAACTGGGTCAGGATTTCGGCGGGCATGCTCTCGGTACATACCGTATCGAACCTGTCATGCAGGGATTTTTTCACCCACACGTCAAAGGGCGAGGCGCTGCGCCGGTATATGCGCGCGCATGGCGTTTCATACGGTCCTGACATGGAACATCTCCCGGCCTGTCGTGCCCGGTCTGTGGTCACTGGCTCCGTGACCACTGGCATGGACAGGAAACGGTCGGGCCGCCCTTACAGTTTCCATACGCCTTTTTCACGTTATGCGGTCATCAGGCCGCCATGGTGTCGAGCAGCGGGATTCCACTGGCCCGTGACATATGCTCGCAATAGGCGCGAACGGCCTGTGGCCATGTCAGGTCCGCCACGATTGTCAGGCTGCGCAGATACGCGAACAGATGGATGTCATCCGTTGAAAGAACGCCGTTAACGGCCGCAGGGCTTTCAATCAGCTCCGCAAGCCGGGCAAGGTCGGCATTGATGCGGGCCTTCAGGGCGGGGCTTTCGGCCAGGCGTTCACTGAACGGGCCGACCATGTCTTCCTTGTTGCGGATGTAATACAGCCTGGCGGATGTCGTGGCGAATTCCGGCAGGGGTGCGCCCCCGAAACGCGGCAGCACCAGCGGGATGTAGGCCTGCTGCCCGGCCGTCAGCCATCGGCTGATTTCGGGGCGCGTCGGGCCTGTCAGCACCGGGTGGCCGTCCATGGCGTCAACATGGGCCACGATGTCCATGCTTTCGGCCATGAACCGCCCATCCTGCTCCAGTATCGGCACCAGCTTGCGCCCGACCATGCGGATCGGGGTTTCGCTGTCGTCATTGGGCAGCACGATATGGGTGAAGGGGATGTGCTTGAGGCCAAAGATCATCCGGGCCTTCACGCAGAAGGGGCAGTGATCGTACGTATAGAGCTTCATCCAGACCTCAGGAACGGTTCATGCGGGCAAGTTTGCGGTCGGTGCTGTACTGGCTCAGCGCATAGACGGACCAGATCGCCGCCGGCACCCAGCCAATTACGGTCAGTTGCAGGATCAGGCAGATGATCCCGGCAAAGGGGCGGCCGATCGTAAAGAACTGCAGCCACGGCAGAAGCAGGGCGAGGATAAGGCGCATGATGGTTCTCCTGTAATGGCCCGTCCGGGGCGCGTTGTCGGTTCCCGTGCCGCGGCCCTGTGGTGTCAGGGCTGCCTTATGGGAATCCGGTCATATCGTCCATGGGCGCTTTGTGTTGCCCGGACGGGCGCATGATGGCGCCTGTCCGTTAAGGACAGGCCAACGGTACGGGAATATGCCCGTTCTGTCCGCCCTTTCTTTCCCTGCATGATGGCGATAAAAATACGGCGATGGAAAACGTATCGGACACGCAGCCCACGCCCGGTGGGCGGCGGAACTTCCTTGGCCTGGTCACCGCCGCCACGGCGGCCGCGGGGGCCGGGGCGTGTCTGTGGCCTTTCCTGCAAAGCCTTGCCCCGCAGGACAGCGCGGCAGCGCACCTGCCGGTTGATGTGGATGTATCCACCCTGCCGCCGGGCCAGCAGATTGTGGTCACGTGGCAGGGCAGGCCGGTTTTCATTACCCATCGCACCCCGGATGCCCTTGCTGCGTTGCGTGATGCCGCGCTGGAGGGCCGGCTGCGTGATGCACGGTCGCAGGATCTCCAGCAGCCGCCCTATGCCGCGAACTGGCACCGTTCGGTCGATCCGCGTTACGGTGTGGTGGTGGGCATATGCACGCATCTGGGCTGCGTGCCCGCCTATCGCCCGCTGCCTGATGGGCAGGGGGCGGGGAACTGGCCGGGCGGTTACGCCTGCCCCTGCCATGGTTCCCGCTTCGATCTGGCCGGGCGGGTGTTCCGGGGTGCGCCTGCACCGTACAACCTGCCGGTGCCGCCCTATACCATGCCCACCCCCACCCTGATCCGGCTGGGGGAGAACCCGGCGGGGCAGGACTTTGATTTTTCAACCATCCTCCAGCTCTGATCGCAGCCAGAGTCGGCTCAGCGCACGGGTTTGAGGTGCAGATCCATCGTATAGATCGCAACGGGCAGGTGCAGGCGCGATACCCCATCGGGCTGGAAAGTGGCGGTCCGGTTCAGTTGCACCGCCGGTATCCATAACGTGCCGTGGTTGTCGATCCACATGGCGTCGGCCCAGACCAGCCTTTTGTCCCGTACCAGCGTGGTGGCTTTTCCCTGTGGCGTGATGCGCAGGATACGCAGCCTGTTCACATCCGATACATACAGGTTGCCATCGCCATCAATGGCGGTGCCGCCAGTGGTGGGCGTGTCATAAAACACGCTGACGCTGTGCGACAGATCCGCGGGGGACAGGGCCGGGTTTTCCAGCGCGGCGGTGGGGGCGACCCACATCGGGCCGGAACTGGGCTGGAAATAGAGTTTCTGCCCGTCGGGCGAGACCTCAAGCTGGTCGGCATGGATGCGTACCGGCTGGTCATGCACGCGCAGCAGCCTGCCTTCGGCATACATGGGCCGTTCATCGGTAGTGGAGCGGTCATGGGACAGGACGCGGCGCTGCTGGCCGGTCCGGAGGTTGACCACGACCAGTGCCGGATCACCCGCATCGGTTACGAAAATCGTGTCGTTATGGAAGCGGATGTCATCCATGTAACTGTGCGGCGTGCTGGCCGCGCGCAGCGAGAGCGCATGCACCACGCCGCCCGTCGTGATATCGAACGCCAGCAGCCGCGCGGGTGCGCCAGATGCCGGGCTGGCGGCACCGCCCACGTTCGCATCGCCCGAATCGACCACCCATAACAGCCCGTCCGGCCCCATGCGGATCGCGTTGACCCGCACGAAGGGGGCAAGGTTGCCCTTCGTGCCATCGGGATGGTTCCAACGGACATCGGGGAAGGCATGCGGCTGGCCATTGCGGTCGATCTCGGCCACCGTCGGCCCCGCGCCACCACCGCCCCAATAGGGGAAGGAGACGAAGACGCGCCCGTCATCCGCCACGGTCACGGCGTTGAGCACGCGTTGGGATGTCCATGCCGTATGCAGCCTGTCATCCGCCTGCGCGGGCCGCAGGAGCGCGGGGAGGGCCAATATCATGGCCATGAGAACCGCGCCACGCAGGCGCCAGCGGGGACGGATCATCTGCATGGGCGCGATAGTAACACCGCGCCCGGCCACACGGCATCACGGCTACGTGTGGCAAGGCCCCGCATGGCCACAGGCCACGCGGAGCAGGGCCATCAGGCCGCCGGTGTGGGGGCCGCAAGCTGGCCCAGTGCCGCGCGCAGCCTGTTTTCGTTTTCAGGCGAAAGCGAGGTCTGCAGGATGCGGGCATGGCCCTTGAACTGCTGCAGGTCCGCCAGCACCTTGTCCGGCTGTGACTTGCGCACCAGGATGAACAGCGCGGAGGTGTTGGCCGGGATGGTCGAGCCGAGAGATTTGATGAAATTGTCATCAATCCCGTAATCGGACATCTTGCCCGCGATGGCGCCCGCGCCAGCGCCGACAACGCTGCCCGCGATGAAACCAGCCAGCGGGTTCAGGCAGAGCAGCCCCACCAGCGCACCCCAGAACCCGCCGGAGAACAGGCCGTAGGAAGCGCCAACCTTTTCCAGGTTCACACTCTGCTGCAGGTGCAGCTTGCCGTCCGCATCACGGACCACGACAACCGCGTCCTCCAGGTCCAGCAGGTATTCCTTTTCCAGCTTCTTGCATTCGGTCAGCGCGGCCGTGGCTTCGGCCGTGCTGTCAAAGCCGACAACGATCAGATCCGACATTGGTTACTCCATTCATGCTATCCGCCGCTGCGGGGGCAGGGCGGATGAATGGCATGATATTACATGCATGAACGCCTGTGCCGTGGCGGTTTCTGGGCATGGATGCCCCCGGTTGGGTGCAGGTCTGCCACCTAGCGCGCAGGTGGCGCGGCAGGCGGCATGGCGGGCGCGGGGCGGGGGGTGAACACGTCCTCCGGGGCCTGTGTGAAGGCGTCCTGCCCACGGGGGGTATCCTGCGGGCCATCGGTCGTGACGGGCTGTGGCGC
>NZ_QUWV01000073.1 GCF_003403295.1 Komagataeibacter melaceti
GCGCCCGGGGGGGTATCGTCAGGGGTCATCGCATCTCCTCGACCGGCTGCACGCCGAGCACCTTCATGCCCGAGCGCAGCACGGTTGCCGTCGCCTCGACAAGGGCGAGCTTGGTGCGGGTGGTGACAATATCATCTTCCTGAATGAAACGCAGGGTCGTGTCCTCACGCCCCCGGTTCCACAGCGCATGGAAATCGGACGCCAGTTCGTTGAGGTAGAACGCAATACGGTGCGGTTCATGCGCAGCCGCAGCGGCTTCCACCATGCGCGGCCACTGGGCCATGCGCTGCAGCAGCGCCAGTTCGGCATCCGATGTCAGGCCCGACAGGTCGGTCGCGGCCAGTTCGGCCGGAGTGATGCCCCCGCCCAGCCTGCCTTCATTGGCCAGCCCTGCCGCCGCGCGCAGCACCGAGCAGCAGCGCGCATGGGCGTACTGCACGTAGAAGACCGGGTTGTCACGGCTCTGCGCCACCACCTGGTCCAGGTCGAATTCCATCTGCGCATCCGCCTTGCGGGTCAGCATGGTAAAGCGCACGGCATCACGGCCGACCTCGTCAATCAGGTCACGCAGCGTCACGAATGTCCCGGCGCGCTTGGACATGCGCACCGGCTCCCCATCACGCACGATACGCACGATCTGGCACAGCAGCACATCCAGCACTGGGCGGCCATCTTGCGCCAGCGCCGCCACGGCGGCTTTCATGCGCGTGACGTAGCCGCCATGGTCGGCGCCCCACACATCCACCAGCACATCCGCGCCCCGGCGGATCTTGTCGGCATGGTAGCCGATGTCATTGGCGAAATAGGTGTTCGTGCCATCGGACTTGCGCAGCGGGCGGTCCACGTCATCACCAAACTCGGTGGAGCGGAACAGCGTCTGCGGGCGGGCTTCCCAGTCATCGGGCAGCTTGCCCTTGGGCGGTTCCAGCACGCCCTCATAGATCAGGCCCTTTTCCTCCAGCCGGGCAATGGCGCGGTCGGTCTCGCCATCGGCCAGTATCCGCGCCTCGCTGGTGAAGACGTCATGATGCACGCCCAGCGCGTCCAGATCCTCGCGGATCATGGCCATCATCATGTCAACCGTTTCGGCCTTCACGGTGTCCAGCCATATGGCGGGGTCGGCGGGGTTCGCATCCGCCGCCGCCAGGCTGCCCCCATGGCGGCTGACCAGCGCCTCGCCCACGGGCACAAGATAGTCGCCGCCGTACTGGATCGCGCCGCCGGGCACCAGGGCCGCGAAGGCCTCTTCCGTCATGCGGGTGCCCAGCGCCTGCAGGTAGCGCCAGTAGGCCGCCCATGCCAGCGCGATGACCTGCGCGCCCGCATCGTTGATGTAATATTCCTTCGTGACCTCGTATCCGGCCTTGGCCAGCAGGTTGGCCAGCACGTCACCCACCACGGCCCCGCGGCAGTGGCCGACATGCATCGGCCCGGTCGGGTTGGCGGAGACATATTCCACATTCACCTTCACGCCCCGGCCCGCCGTGCCGCGGCCATAGTCTTCGCCCGCTTCAAGCACGCTGCGCGCCACGTCCTGCCAGACGGAGGCGGCAAGCGTCATGTTGACGAAGCCCGGCCCCGCCACTTCCGCGCGCGCGATGCCGGGCACGCCAGCCAGCACGCCCGCCAGTTCGGTCGCGATCTCGGCCGGGCGGCGGCGCACGGCCTTGGAAATGACCAGCGCCGCGTTGGTGGCCAGATCCCCGTGGGAGGGATCACGGGTGGGGGTGACTTCAACCCGGTCCAGCATCGCACCGGGCAGATCGGGCATGATCTGGCGCAGCGCGTCGCGCACATGCGA
Source organism: Komagataeibacter melaceti (assembly GCF_003403295.1). GTDB lineage: Bacteria > Pseudomonadota > Alphaproteobacteria > Acetobacterales > Acetobacteraceae > Komagataeibacter > Komagataeibacter melaceti. Next base: position 1,802 of record NZ_QUWV01000073.1, read on the forward strand.
GAGGTAACGGGCGAACAGACTGTCTGACATGCGGCTTCGGCTTCCCAACAAACGGTAATGGACCCTGTGGTCCGGCATACAGGCCCGCGCGGCTGCCCCATGGGCATGGCAGGCGGTTTTCTTGCTGCGCGTGTTTCACCCCGGCGAGGACAGGTCCGTCAACCGTCGATATTCTTCCATCGCGCAGCGATCGGTCATACCGGCTATATAATCGGCCACCACGCGGCACGCACGCGCCCTGTCCCCGCCCTCAAGGGCCGCGAGCGTGGGTTCACGCCAGCCATCGGGCAGCAGGCCCGGATTTTCCGACAGGATGGAGAAAATCGATTCGACCGTCAGCCGCGCCTTGCGGGTCATGCGGTTGACGCGCCAGTGCCGGTAAAGGCGGGTGTACAGGAATTTGCGTATCTCAAGATTGGCCGCCGCCATCTGCGGGCTGTAGGCCACCACGGGGCGGGAGGCATGGCGGATGTCATCCGCGCTGCGGGGGGCCAGTTCGTGCAGGTTGCGCTGGGTCTGGCCGATCAGGTCCATGGCCAGCGTATTGATGACGCGGCGGATCGTCTCATGGCGCAGGCGGGGGTCGTGGTCACTGCTGCCATGGGCACCGGCGCGCTGGGCGGCGCGCGCTTCGGCCAGGGCGTCACCCACCACGGGCAGGGCCTCGAGTTCCGTGATATGCAGCAGCCCCGCGCGCAGGCCATCATCAAGGTCATGGGCGTGATAGGCGATATCGTCCGACAGGGCGGCGACCTGCGCCTCGGCCGAGGCATAGCTGCCCAGTTCCAGCCGGTGCCGCGCGGCATATGCGGCCACATAGGCGGTGGGGTGATCCACGGGGCCATTATGCTTGGCCAGCCCTTCGAGCATTTCCCATGTCAGGTTCAGGCCATCGAAGGCGAAATACCGCCGTTCCAGCAATGTCACCAGCCGCAGGGACTGGGTGTTGTGGTCGAACCCGCCCCAGGGCTTCATGGCGGTGGAGAGTGCTTCCTCCCCCGCATGGCCGAAGGGCGTATGGCCAAGGTCGTGCGCCAGGGCGAGGCCCTCGGTCAGGTCTTCCTCCAGCCCCAGCCTGCGGGCGATGGAGCGCGCGACCTGTGCGACCTCCAGCGAATGGGTCAGGCGCGTACGGAAGAAATCACCTTCATGGTTGAGGAAGACCTGCGTCTTGTACTGGAGCGTGCGGAACCCCGCGCAGTGGATGACGCGGTCACGGTCACGCTGCCACGGGCTGCGTGTCGGGGCCTCGGCCTCGGGATAAAGGCGGCCACGGGCCGTTGCGGTCTGGACAGCGTAGGGTGCAGTATTCATATAGGATCAAGACCCAGCCATGGATGCGGCAAGAGAATGGTGATGCCGTTCGCCCATCCTAACCCGCGCGCGGCCCGTGGCCAACATGATCCGGCCCCCCGCGCGTTCCACAGAGCATGGTGAACCCGATGTCCACGTCCCCCTCCCCTGCCACAGAGAGCTTCCGTGTATCGGACGCGGCGGCAAAGCGCCTGCGTGAAATCCTGGACGGACAACCCGCCAGCCCCGCGGGCGAACCCGCGCTGCGCGTATCGGTGCTGGCGGGGGGCTGCAACGGATTCCAGTATAAATTCGCCCTTGATTCCGACACCGCGCCCGATGACATCGTGATCGCGGCGGGCACGGCGCGCGTGCTGGTCGATCCTGCCAGCATGGACCTGCTGGCGGGGGCGGAGCTGGATTTCAATGACAGCCTGATGGGCGCGCACTTTACCGTGCGCAACCCCAATGCCGCGTCATCGTGCGGGTGTGGCACCAGCTTTTCGGTCGAATGATGAAATTCGCCACCTGGAACGTCAATTCCATCCGCCAGCGCCAGGACCATGTGCTGGACTACCTTGCACGTGAACAGCCCGATGTGCTGGCGCTGCAGGAAATCAAGTGCGCGACCGACCTCTTTCCGGCCGATGCCTTCCGCGCCGTGGGCTATGACAGCGTGGTGGTGGGGCAGAAAAGCTATAACGGCGTCGCCATCCTGACCCGGCATCCACACACGATCGTGCATGAAAGCCTGCCCGGCTGGGAGACCGACCCGCCACAGGCGCGCTATGTCGAGATAAGCACCTGCGGGCTGGTGTTTGGCAACCTGTACCTGCCCAACGGCAATTCCGGCGGCAGCGTGGGCTACGAATCCAAGCTGGCCTTCATGGATGCGCTGGCGCTCCATGCCCATGCCCTGCTTCAGGCCGGGCAGGATTTTGTCCTGCTGGGCGATTACAATGTCTGCCCTACCGATGAAGACTGCGCCCCCGGCGCGCTCGCCCCCGATGACGCCCTGCTGCGCCCGCAGACCCGCGCGGCCTTCCGCCGCCTGCTGTGGCTGGGGCTGACGGACGCCCTGCGCGCCGTGCACCCCACCGGGGCGTTCTATACCTTCTGGGATTATCAGGCCGCGGCCTGGCAGCGCGACAGCGGGCTGCGGATCGACCATGCCCTGCTCTCGCCCCGCGTGGCGGAACGGCTGCTGACCGCCCTGCCCGCGCGTGACGAACGTGGCAGGCCGCAGCCATCCGACCATGTGCCGCTGGCGGTTACGCTGGAGGATGCGCCGGGCTGATCGAAGCCCCGCGCGCCGGCGCACGCGCCGTGGCGGGGCAGTGATCGGGAACGGATAGCGGGCGGAATTCCCGCAGCATCCCGGCCATGCGGAACTGGCCGAAATCCAGTTCCACCCTGTCGGCCACACCATTGGTGAAATAGCGCATTGCCGTCTCGAACATCGGGGTCATGTCGCGCGTGGTGGTGTTGTAATAGGCCACATGCGCCCGCACTGCCGGCAGCGCGGCAAGTGCCGCGAATGTGGTGGCAACCGGGGGCGCCTGCTGGCCCAGCAGCAGCACGTAGGTGCCCAGCGCGCCCGATTCCACCGTGCCATCGAACAGATAGGGTGAAATCTGCCCCGTGCCCGCCAGTCCGGCCTGAATGATGGCGGCGGTATGCGCAACGGGGAACAGCGTGCCCGCGGGCAGCGCCACGTCATGCGCCATGGGGGCGGTATAATGCACGCTACCGCCGGTGGGGCGCATATGGGCCTCCCCCGCGATGCGGGGGGCAGGACTGCCGTTTTCCGTCTGGTCGGCGCGGAAGATCAGGGATGAGCCGTCCTTTTCCTCCAGCACGGCGTAATCGGAATCACTGACCGCCTCCGCCCCGCTGCGCCCGGTCGTGCGCAGGTGCAACTGCTGCTGCGTTGACCATGCCGAACACATATCGGACAGGACGAAGGTCAGCTTCCCCTCCGCCGTGACGACATCGCCGCCATTTACGGCAGAAAGGGCGAGGTCATACACCGCCCGGTGCGCCAGCATGGCGGGCGGGGCCGCCATGGCGCGCGCCTGCCACAGGGCGGCAAGCATGGCGGTGGCAATCATCCCCGCCGGGTAAAACCGGCCACGGCGCGGCAGGAACCGCCAGCCCACCGTGGCCACGGGTTCAGCCCTTCGCCTGGCCGGGCTTGGGGCGCGGCAGGTCAAGGGCGAGGGAAAGCTCCTTGAGCCGCTGCGGCTCGACCGGGGCGGGCGCGCCCATCATCAGGTCCTGGCCCTGCTGGTTGAGCGGGAACAGGATCACCTCACGGATGTTCGGCTCATCGGCCAGCAGCATCACGATGCGGTCCACGCCCGGCGCGGACCCGCCATGCGGCGGTGCACCGTAACGGAAGGCGTTGAGCATGCCGCCAAAGCGGGCCTCGACCTCGCTGGCCGGATAGCCCGCGATCTCGAAGGCGCGGATCATCACATCAGGCTGGTGGTTACGGATCGCGCCCGAGGACAGTTCAACACCGTTACACACGATGTCGTACTGGAACGCCTTGATGGTCAGCGGGTCCTGGTTCTGGAGCGCCTCCATCCCGCCCTGCGGCATGGAGAACGGGTTGTGGGAGAAGTCGATCTGCCCCGTTTCCTCGTTCAGCTCGTACATCGGGAAATCCGTGATCCAGCAGAAGCGGAAGGCGTTCTGTTCGATCAGGTCCAGTTCGGTCGCGACACGGGTGCGCACGCTGCCGGAGAAGCGGACCATCTCATCGCCCTTGCCCGCGACGAAGAACACGGCATCGCCCGCCTTCAGGCCGGTCTTGGCGCGGATGGCCTCGATCCGGTCGGCCTCGAGGTTCTTGGCGATCGGTCCCTTGCCACCATCCTCAGCGAAGATGATGTAGCCAAGGCCGCCAGCACCGGATTCCCGCGCCCAGTTGTTGAGCTTGTCAAAGAACGCACGCGGGCGGTCCCCCGCGCCGGGGGCCGGGATGGCGCGGATCTGGCCGCCATCAGCCGCGATGCGGGCAAACAGGCCAAAGCCGGACCCGGCAAAGGCTTCGGTCACATCGGAAATCTGGAGCGGGTTGCGCAGGTCGGGCTTGTCGCTGCCATAGACATCCATGGCCGTGGCGTAGGGAATACGCGCGAACGGGGCCTGGCTGACGATGCGGCCGCCGCCGAATTCACGGAACACACCTTCCATCACCGGCTCAAGGGTGGCGAACACGTCTTCCTGCGTGGCGAACGCCATCTCGAAATCAAGCTGGTAGAACTCACCGGGGGAGCGGTCGGCACGGGCCGCTTCGTCACGGAAGCACGGCGCGATCTGGAAATAGCGGTCGAACCCGGCCACCATGGCAAGCTGCTTGAACTGCTGCGGGGCCTGCGGCAGCGCGTAGAACTTGCCCGGATGCATGCGCGCGGGCACGAGGAAGTCACGCGCACCCTCGGGCGAGGACGCGGTCAGGATCGGGGTCTGGAACTCCACGAAGCCAAGGTCCGTCATCCGCCGGCGCAGGCTCGCGATCACCTGCGCGCGCAGCATGATGTTGAGATGCACCTTCTCACGCCGCAGGTCGATGTAGCGGTAGGTCAGGCGCAGGTCCTCGGGGTAGTGCTCGTTGCCCGCCACCTGCAGCGGCAGCACGTCGGCGCTGGACTGCACCTCGATCTCACGCGCGCGCAGTTCGATCTCGCCCGTGGGCAGGTTGGGGTTCTTGGTCGCGCCGTCGCGCAGCACGACCTCGCCCGTTACGGTCAGCACGCTTTCCACGCGCACGCGCTCCGCCGTTTCCAGCACGGGGGAACCGGCGGGGATCACGATCTGCGTCATGCCGAAATGATCGCGCAGGTCAATGAACAGCAGGCCGCCATGGTCGCGCTTGCTGTGTACCCACCCTGAAAGGCGGGCCGTCTGCCCGGCGTCGGCAGCCCGCAGGGCCGCGCAGCTATGGGTACGATAGGGATGCATGCTCTTGTCCTGATTCTACCAGATTCCGGTGGGCGCGGCCTGCTGGCGCGCGCCCGGTTGCTGGCGCGACAAAGCCAATCCTGCCCCCACCTGTCAAGGTTATAGGTAAACGCCGCGCAGTGCGGGGCGGCTCAGACGTATTCGGGGAACAGGTCGCACAGGCCATCCGCCGTGGCGGGGCAGCGGCCGCGCTCGGTAATCAGCCCCGTGACCAGTCGCGCAGGCGTGACGTCGAAGGCCGGGTTGGCCGCACGGCTGCCATCGGGCACGAGCTGGACGGTCGCGGGCGCGCCGGTTTCGTCACGCCCCTGTATGTGGGTGACCTCGCGGCCCGCGCGTTCCTCGATCGGGATTTCACGCACCCCGTCGCTGATCCCCCAGTCAATGGTGGTCGAAGGCAACGCCACCCAGAAGGGTACGCCATTGTCCCGCGCCGCCAGCGCCTTGAGGTAGGTGCCGATCTTGTTGGCAACATCGCCCGTGCGCGTCACGCGGTCGGTACCGACAATGACCATATCCACCATCCCGTGCTGCATCAGGTGGCCACCGGCGTTATCGGCAATGACCGTGTGCTTCACCCCGTGGCGGCCGAGTTCCCACGCCGTCAGCGATGCGCCCTGGTTGCGCGGGCGGGTTTCATCCACCCATACATGCACGTCAATGCCCCGGTCATGCGCCATGTAGATGGGGGCAAGGGCCGTGCCCCAGTCCACGGTTGCGATCCAGCCCGCGTTGCAGTGGGTCAGGATATTGACCGGGCCGGGGCGGAGACCGGCCACCTGTTCGATCAGTTCCAGCCCCTGCCGGCCAATGGCCTCGTTCTGGATCACGTCCTCATCACAGATGCGCCCGGCCTCGTCATACGCGGCGGCCACGCGGTCCGCCGGTGCGGTGGTGCGCAGGCGGGTCAGCATGCGCCGGATGGCCCAGCCGAGGTTGACCGCCGTGGGGCGGGTGGCCGCAAGCAGCGCCGCGTCACGCTCCATGGCTTCGTCACTGCTGTCGTGGCGCAGGGCAAGCGCCAGCCCGTAGGCGGCTACGGCGCCGATCAGCGGCGCGCCACGCACCTGCATGGTGCGGATGGCATGCGCCACCTGGTCGCGCCCGGTCAGGCGCAGGATGTCCAGCGACCAGGGCAGACGGGTCTGGTCAAAGATATGGACTGACCAGCCATCCTCCGCATCCACCCAGACGCTACGATAGGAGACGTTATCAATTTTCATATATTCATTGCCGCCGTCGAAAAACCACAACACATCACAAGGGCGCGTAGGGAAGCATCCGGCAGGCCCGTATTCAAGCCCCCGGGGCCGAATACCTTGGCAAGTGGCAAGGGTTTTCCTGCCTGCCCGATGGCATGGATCACGCGCGCGGCATCATACCGCCACTTTGGCGCGGCTTCCATATCCCGCCAGCATATGTGTCGGGCCATGCGCGGGTGAAAGGGGTAGCATGGCGGAATGATGATTCTGGATGATTTCCTGCCACGTTTCACCTTCCGCGAACGGCACGCGACCACCATCGCTGCTCCGCCGGGCAGGATACTGGACTGCGTGCTGCGCTACCGCGCGCAGGAAGACCCGCTCATCCACACCGCGATCCGGCTGCGCGAAGCCCCTGCCCGGCTGCTGGGCCGGTCATACCGCCCACCGCTTGACCTGAATGATTTCACGTTGCTGGGCCGCCATGGGGACCGTGCGCTGGCCATGGGCCTGGTCGGTGCGTTCTGGCGGGCGGATTACGGGCTGCTGCGCATTACCGGCCCGGATGCCTTCAGGGCGTGCGCGCGCACGGATGTATGCAGGCTGGCCATGGGCTTCAGCGTACGACCCATGGCGGACGGGCGCTCCACCCTGCTGACCGAGACACGTGTTTCCTGCCCCAGCCCATCCGTCCTGTGGCGTTTTGCGCCCTACTGGTACCTGATCCGGCCTGTAAGCGGCCTGATCCGGCGGCGCATGCTGGCTGCCCTCCGCCAGCAGGCAGAACGGTAACCCGCGCATAAAAAACATCCCGCCATGCACGGGGCATGGCGGGATGCATCTACCTTCACCTGTTTTCGGGCTGGCGGGATCAGCCCTGGGGGCCGTCCGTCAGCGGCAGGCGGGTCAGGATGGTGGTCAGGCGCTGGGCGAAGCCGGTCGGGTCTTTCGGGCTTTCGCCATCCTGAATCCGGGCCATGTCCATCAGCACCAGCGCGATATCCTGCACCGGATCGCCATTCTTCACCCGTGCCGCCAGATCAAGGATCAGCGGATGGGCGGGATTGACCTGCAGCACCGGCGCCGTGTCGGGCACCTGCTGGCCGCTGCGCTTCATGAGCCGGATCATCTGCAGGTCGGGGCCGGATTCGGGGGCCGCCAGCACCACGGCGCTGTTGACCAGCCGGTTGGTGCCCTTCACGTCCGACACAGCATCCCCCAGCGCTTCCTTCAGCGCGGGGATGACCACTTCCAGCGCGCTCTTTTCTTCCGCCGTTTCCTCCGGCGCACCGAACTTTTCAAGGTCGGTGTGGAACTGGCTGATATTGCGCAGCGGCGTGTCCTTGTACACGCCCAGACGGTCCGGCCAGAAGGAGTCCACCGCATCCGACAGCAGCAGCACCTCGATCCCGCGCGCACGGAACCCCTCAAGCTGCGGGGAAGACGCCAGCATTTCCGCCCGGTCGCCGGTCAGGTAATAGATCGCTTCCTGCTCCGGCTTGCGGCGCTCAAGGTAGGCATCGAGCGTGGTCCAGCCTTCCTGCGTGCTGGAACGGAACCGCGCGATGGCGGCCAGTTCGGTGCGGTGCTCGGCGTCGTCCCAGATGCCTTCCTTGAAGGTGGGGCCGAAATTGTCCCAGAACTTCTCGAAGTCGGCTTCATCCTTGGAACGGGTCTTGAGTTCCGAGATCACGCGGTTGGTCACGGCCTTGCGGATGCGCGCCAGAACGGGGGTGGCCTGCAGCATCTCACGCGAGACGTTGAGCGGCAGGTCCTCCGTATCGACCACGCCGGTTACAAAGCGCAGCCAGGGCGGCAGCAGTCCGGCATCGTCAGTAATGAACATGCGGCGGACATGCAGGCGGATCTGGCTTTCACGCACCGGCTCGGCGAACTCGAACGGCTTGCTGCCCGGAATGAACAGCAGGGCGGAGAATTCCAGCGTCCCTTCGGCATGCCAGTGCAGCGTCGCCCACGGCGTATCGAAATTATGGCTGACGTGGCGATAGAACTCGTTGAGCTGTTCTTCATCAATCTCGCCACGCGGCTTGCGCCACAGGGCCGTGCCCTTGTTGGCAGATGTCTCCTCGCCATCCTTGACGATGCTGATGGGCCACGAGATGTGATCGGCCCATTTGCGCACGATGGTTTCAAGCTGCCATGAATCAAGGAAGTCATCCGCGTCATCCTTGATGTGCAGGATGATGTCGGTGCCTGCCTTTTCCCGCGTGGCGGGGCTGATGGTGTAGTTGCCCTTGCCGGTGGAAGACCAGCGCCATGCTTCCTCGCTGCCCGCGCGGCGGGAGATCACGTCCACCCGGTCCGCCACCATGAACGCGGCGTAGAAGCCCACGCCAAACTGCCCGATCAGGCTTGGCTTGTCCTCGGGCTTGGCGTTGGCCAGTTCCTCGCCAAAGGCGCGGGTGCCGGAACGGGCAATGGTACCAAGGTTACGGGCAAGTTCTTCCTTGCTCATGCCCGCGCCGTCATCGCTGATGGTCAGCAGGCGGGCATCCTTGTCGGGGTTGATGCGGATTTTCACATCATCGGGCAGGGCGCGCGCGCCATCCGTCAGGGCTTCGAAACGGCGCTTGTCGGTAGCGTCGGCGGCGTTGGCCACCAGTTCACGCAGGAAAATTTCACGTTCGGAATAAAGGGCATGCACCACAAGGTCGAGCAGCCGCCCGACCTCGGCGCTGAATTCATGCTGTTCACCCGAGGCTTCGGTCGGGGTTGCCGTTGTCTGTTCGGTCATTGTCTGTCCTGTTATTTATAGAAATGCCGGTGGGTTACAATTTGTATGGGATATGGAAATCTTTGCGGGCGTTTTCAATGGTCTGCCCCGGCATGTTTTCAGTCAAAATCCGTGGGCAGGTCCGCATTGCGGGCATGGGCGAACATGCGCGCGATCTGTCCGGGCAGCACGCGGCCAAGTGACAGGTCGGCCGGGATTTCATCCTCGCCAAACCAGCCGATCTCCGATGTCTCGATGCTGGTCCGGGCGCTGCCACCGGTCAGTTCACACAGGAAATACAGCGTGTAGCACGAAAAGGGGGCTGGCGGATGGCCCTGCCTGTCACGGTCCCATACCGCGGCGAGACGGGTGACACGCACGGTGTAGCCACTTTCCTCGCGCACTTCCTTCATCACGTTTTCCACCGGGGTCAGGTTCACATCCGCCCAGCCGCCGGGCAGGGTCCAGCGGTCGTGGTCAAGCATCTCACGCACCAGCAGAATGCGCCCGTGTGTGTCGAACACGGCGGCGCGGACCACCACCTTGGGCGTGGCGTAGCCCTGCTGGGCGGTGAACAGGTCCAGCACGCGCTCCATCTCGGCCCCGCCGCCAACCGCCATCATGTCAGCCGCGATCTGCCTGATGCTTTCATAACGTTCCCGGTCAAACGAGCTTTCGGCAAAGGTCAGGCCGCTCTGGGCCAGCGCCTGGAGTTCACGCGCCCATAGCAGCCATTTCGGCATGACCGGCGCGTTCATGGGGCATCCCCTTCCGGCGACCAGCCGGGCGGGGCAAGTTCGAAACTGCTGAAGACGAAGGCGGGCGCAACCTGACAGGCCACGAGGCTCCAGCCCCCCTGGCTGCATGCCGCCTGCCACGCCCCGGCGGGCACCACGGCCTGAAGCACCTGCCCCTGCCCCGGCAGCGGGCCAAGCACGGCGCGGGTGATGGGACCGCCCGCGCGTGCCGCGATTTCCAGCAGCAGGGGGCTGCCACCCTGCCAGCACCAGATTTCCGCTGCATCGACCCGGTGCCAGTGTGACCGCTCACCCGCCGCAAGCAGGAACTGAATGGTCGATACCTTGCCACGCGGACCATCAGCGGGGGTGTCGCGCCATATTTCGCGGTAGCTTCCCCCCTCGGGGTGGGGCTGGAGGTCCAGTATGCGCCGCACTTCATCCGCGGGCAGGTTGGGGTCTCGCAGGTCGGTCATGTCTGGTTCTTGCTCCGGTCATGTGACTGGTTCCGCAGTAGCGCCCTGACCCGCCCATCGCAATGCATGTCAGCGCACGGGTGGGACCGGCGGCGGGAAATCAAGGATGTGGTTCGTATAGGTTTCAACCACCTCGCTGAACGGCTGGCCATGCGTATCACGCAGGATGGCGCGCTGGCGTATGATCTGCGCTGGCGGCACGATCACATGGCCCGCACCGGATACCGCATCATCTCCGGGCCATGGCGACCACAACCGGGTGAACTCCAGCCGCTGGCGGGTGAAATCGAGCGGCGCCACCACGCGACCAAAGGGCACATCGGTCTGTTCCAGCGCGGTGTTCATTGCGGCCGTAAGCCGTTCCGGCACGTACCAGTTATCAGCCACCGACAGCACATGCGCGCCACATACCAGTTGCACCTGCCTGTGGCGGACAGGCTGCGTGGCCCCCACCGCCAGATCGGCCCGCACCCGCTCGGGCACGGCATCCGGGCCAGACTGGGTTCCCTTGCGCGCCACGACAACGGGCGGGTCCGCCATGTGATGGAGCGCGCACCATTCCTCCAGCGCGCGTGTGGCGCTGGAATGGGTGAGCAGCATGATCTCCATGTCCTGAATCGCCACCAGCATGCCCGCACGCCCCAATGGGGTATCGGGCCAGCCCGCCGCCGCCACGGGCGCGGTGCTGGCCACCAGCAGGCCCACTGTCATCATGCCCGGTGTCCACAGGGATCGTAACGGCATCTGGCGTTTCATCGGCTTGCCCCTTCCGTTCGCACGGGCGCAACCATGGGCCTGCGCGCCACCGGGCCGGTGGAACGGGTCATGCCCCTGTTTCCTGTCATGAACCTGCCGCCATGGCGGGCCTGAAAACCGGCAACGTGGCGGCAAAGGCTCCCCCATAGACAACCGTGGCCCGCCCCCGCCCTCAGTCCGGATGCTGAAGGCGGGATGGCAGGCCATGGGGAGCGTCATCTTGTTGCCCGGACCAGTATCACACCGGCCCGTCAGCCTTACAGCGAGCTGCTACGCACACGCATGTAGAGGATGATGGTCTGGCGCGGCACGGAATCCAGGTCTTCCGCCTCCAGGTCACGCATCACCACATAATCACCGAACGCGCCGGGCTGGGACGTGATCCAGCGGCCGTACAGCCCCTCCAGCACCGGCGCCAGCCAGGTTCCCGGCGGCTCACCCGCGCTGCCAACCTGCGGCAGGTCCTCATGCACGATGCGCAGGGTCTTTTCCTCGCTCAACAGTTCAAGCGAGACATAGCCCCAGCCAATCATGGACAGCAGGGCGTTCAGCTCGATCTGCAGGGTGTCGATCGTGTTGCACAGCGGCGGCATGAGCCGGCCCGCCATGCCGCGACCGACCTCGCGCAGGAGTTCGTTCCTGACCTCGATCCCGGCCTGATCGTCAATTTCCCAGGACAGGGCCTGAAGGAACAGGGAAAAATCCGGTTGTTTCTTGAAAGTTGTCATTACTGGTCCATAACAAGATAGTGGTTCGAAATCATGGCACTCCCCCACGGTCGTGCTGTGGTGGCGATGATGGCGCCGCCACCATGGCGCACCGGGGCGGCGGATAAAACAACAATAACCTATCCTGCCACCGAATATGCCCGCAAGCCAGCGGCATTGACATCCCTGCCACACCGCCGGGGGCGTTCAGGCCCGGCCCCCGGCTCAGGTTCAGTCACGGAAAGTGCGCCTTTGCACCTGCAGCTCCTTGTAGCGGCGGCGGGCATGGCGGACCAGCGCGCGCGACATCACGGCAGTCAGCAGCAGGCAGGCAATCAGGCCAACCACGATCACATGCATCGGGCGGTTGTGCATGTACCAGTCAGGCCACATCCACAGCGGCACCGATCCCACCGTATAGATGGGCGAGCCGCGATAGGAAGACAGGCTGTCCCCATGCACCAGCACCATGTCACCCTGTATGTCGGGCTGGTTCTTGCGCAGGTTCAGCGTCTGGACCAGGTTGTTCAGCCCCGACGGGTCACTGGACAGCAGGGCCAGCACGGTGCGCCCTGACATGAGTGGCGACTGTGCTTCCACCACCGCGCCGACACCACCGGTCAGGTCGGTATCAATCTCGGTGGGTGCATGCCTTGCAAGGATGGAGGCGGGATTTTCAAACGCGTTCCAGACACCACCCAGCGCGGAGCGGGCGGCCATGTGGAGGTGCCCGTCCGATATCTGATAGGCCGCATTGGCCAGCAGCGGCGCGATATCGGCACTTTCCGCCAGCGTGGACAGGACAATCAGGTTCCGGTCGGCAACATCGCTCACATGGTCGGCGGTGACGATTTCCACCCCGGATACGGGATACCACGTCGTCGCCCCCATGAAGCCCATCAGGTCCAGAAACGCCCCGATCGTGGGGGCGGCAGGGTGATCGGGCAGCACGACCGCCGTATGTGACAGGTCGGCATAGGTCGTGAACGGAAAACCGGCGCTGGCCATATAGGCCAGGTTCGGCATGGCCGTGATGTGGAAGGCGTTGGAGAAATCAATGGTCGAGTCAGGATCGACCGACAGGTGCAGCAGGCTCGGCCCCGCCTTGCAGCTTGCGCCGGACATGGGGGCCGCGTCGAAATAGAACTGCAACTGGTTCTTGCCATAGATCATCCACGGCTGGAGCGTCGCGATATGGCTCTCGACCCCGGATGTGTTGCCCAGGCCGACATGCGCCAGCGCGCGGGCGATCTCCCCGTCATTCGCGCGCAATGGATAGGAGCGCAGGTAGATGTTGTTGATGCTGACATCCAGATGCGAACGGGCGACATCCACAATCGGCCCGTCGGGCGAGCGGAAACGGACATGCAGCTTGTACGGGCGGCTATGCCACGTGTACAGGTCCGGCGGGATGCGAAACGGCACGGTCATGACGCCGGGGGTAAAGCCCACGCCCTGCAATGCGCTGTCCGGCACCAGTTCACCCAGTTTCACGGGGCGGCTGGTCGGAATGAAGGCCGGGGCGTCATTGGGCTGGCTGGGGGCGACATCAATGGGGGCGATGTCGGCATGATCGCTGGCGGGCAGCGTGCCCGAACCGAAACCGATGCCCTTGCTGGCCGTGATCACCTCGTCACGGTCACGCCCGGTCACCACCAGAACGGTCCCGTTGGGGTCGGATGGATTGGGAACCTCCATCACCGTCGGGCCGCCCACGGAAAGGTGCCCGAGTTCACCGGGCAGTTCCGCAACCACACCCACCGCAATGGCGTTACCCGTGCGGGGCACGGTAGAGGATACGGGGAACGCGACACCCCGGAAATCGGTCTGCCTGCCGAACCAGGAGGCAACGATGCCGGTGGCCGTCAGGATCTCCGGGTCATAGCTTGCCGCCAGCACGACGGGAATGACCGCCTTCTGGTCAACCGCCCTGTCGTAGAAAGGCTGCGGCAGGCGGGAAAGCTGCCGGCGGGCGGGAAGCGATATGGTGGTGACCTGCAACTGCGAATGTTCCGAAACACTGGCCCACAGCAGCTTGTCCATGGGGTCAGCACAGCCCTTCGTGCCAGCCGCGAAGCTGAAATTCAGCCGGTTGCTGTTGACGAAGAAGATCGGATTCACATCAAAGGCCAGCGGCCCGAATGACGGATGCGCGGGGTTGGGCCGCAGCGTGCCGACATACTGTTCGTTCAGCGTGATGGTCACGGCGCTGTTTTCAGGCCGCAGGCTGGGGGACATGGCGCCCGAGACGATCAGCCGCGCCGAGGTCACGAGCTGGTCGGCCGGAATACCGAACTGCAGGCCCTGCAGCGGCGTGGCGCTGCGCATGGTCAGGGCCGTCGTCGCACCAAGCTGGTCAAAGGTATAGGTGTGGGTCGTGGCCATCTGGGCGGCGGCGCCACTGGCGTTCTCGCCACTATCCACCGCGGCCTCGGCCTCCCGTGCCGCATCAGCCGCGTTCACGGGGCCAGCCGCGCCCGGCAGGGCGGATGCCGGAGCAGGAGCCGCCTGCGCGGTGGAAGCCCAGGCCAGCATGGCCAGCAGCGGTATCATTTTCAGGCTGCGTGAACCAGACAGCATCCCGGCCCTGTTCCTGCCCTTGCCGCGCCCTTCCCCGGCTGCGGTTTCATCCGTTGACACATTTTCCTCACTGAAACTGGGATAGCGGGCCTCGGCTTTCGGCATGAGGCGCCCGGGGGGACGGAACAGACCCAGGATACTGACAAAAATATCCCACACGCTGCGCAGCGGGCGGTCATTTCCGTAATTGTTCCAGTCCACCCACGCATCGGCACGACCGAACACGATGCGGATGATGCTTGCTTCTTCCTGAAGGGAGCCAATATCCCACCGGAACACGCACTGGCCGTTGCGGCTGCGGATCACATGCGCACGCAGGCGCAGGTATTCACCTTCGATATTGACGTGGATTTCCACCGTTTGCGGCCCCACGATGGGCTGCGGCCATGTCATGTGGATCGACGCCCCGCCCATGGACAGGTCTTCGGTCACGCCCTCGACCACGATGCCATCCTCGGTGGTCACGCTAACCGGCAGGCTGGCGCGGATGCGGTGGCTGTAGCGCTTCTGGTGGGTTTCCCGGCCCACGGCGACGGCGGCAAGGATGATCAGCAGGCTGAGCGTGGCCCAGCAGGAATTAAGCAGGTAGGCGCGCCGGGCGATGAAATCGACATTTTCAAACATAAGCCCGTACAGCCCGCGCAGCAGCCCGATGAACATGAGCCCGCCCATGATGACATTGGGATAGACCGCGCGCAGGTCGAAATACCCGCTTTCCAGCACGCCGCCCTTTTTCGTGACATTGAACTTCGCGCGGAAGGGGTTGATCAGGGTGCCGATCGTCACGCGCACCAGAAACAGCGCCATCGTGGTTTCATACACCTCGCTCCAGAATGAATAGCGCCACCCCTTGTTGATACGCGACACGGTGCCGACCGCGTGGAACATGTGCGGAATGGCATAGGCCAGAACCGCCACGGGCGATGCGGCAATAACGTTCTCCCCAAAGAACAGGAAGGCCAGCGGCGCGGTCAGGAACACCACGCGCGGCACCGCGAACAGGAAGGACAGCATGGCCGACAGGTAGCACAGCCGCTGCCCCCAGTTCAGGCCCGGCCCCAGCAGGGGGTTATCAATACGGAAAATCTGCAGCATGCCGCGCGCCCAGCGCACGCGCTGCCCGATATGGGTGATCAGGCGCTCCGTGGCCAGGCCGCCCGCCAGCGGGATGCGCAGGTAGGCGGTGGACCATCCCTCACGCTGCATGCGCAGGGCGGTATGGGCGTCCTCGGTCACGGTCTGGGTTGCAAAACCACCGATCCCCTCGATCGCGACACGCCGCAGGATGGCGCATGACCCGCAGAAGAAGGTCGCATCCCAGAAGTCATTCCCGTCCTGGATCACGCCATAGAACAGGTTGCTTTCCGGTGGTGTGCGGAAGCCCGCCGCCAGATTGCGCTGGAATGGATCGGGGGAATAGAAGTGGTGCGGTGTCTGCAGCAGCGCGATCTTGGGGTCACCCACCATCCAGCCCATGGTGATCTGCAGGAAGGCGCGGGTGGGGATATGATCGCAGTCCAGTGTCAGGATGAACTCACCCGATGAGCGCTTGATGGCGTAATTGAAGTTCCCCGCCTTGGCGTTCTCGTTCGAGGGGCGGGCGATGTAGGTCGCCCCGCATGCCTCGGCAAACAGTGCGAATTCCGGCCGCCTGCCGTCATCGAGCAGATAGACATTCAGCTTGTCGCGCGGCCAGTCCATGCCCAGCGCGCCAAGGACGGTCAGCCGGACAATGCTCAGGTCCTCGTTATAGGTAGGGACATAGACATCGACCGTAGGCCAGTCGCGCGGGTTGTCCGGCAGGGGGATCGGCACGCGGCCCAGCGGATAGATGCTCTGGAAATAGCTCAGGAAGAGCATGATGAGGGCATAGAGTTCCGCCGTGAGCAGGAGCGTACCCAGCCCGACCTCGACCCATGTATTGAAATAGAGCGTATCGGCCAGCCGCCATGTCAGATAGCGCAGCGAAACGGCGGCGGACAGGACCTCGAGGAAGACCTGCATGCGCCGGGTCTTCTTGCGCCAGACAATGAAGAAGATGGCCAGATAGACGCCCGCCACGATCAGCTGCAGGTTGGGCGAAAGCTCAACCGTGCTGGCCGCGAACATGGCGCACAGGGCAAAGGCCACCACAATGCTGATGCCCGGACGCGAAGCCAGAAACTGCTCTAACCGGCGCGACCACGCCGACTCTGCCGATGGGGGCGACTCAACCTCTGACATAAAACCACTCGTCCGAAATAAACAGCAAAAACAGAAGGTTACGCTCAAAAACCGTTCGATGGCCCGCACGCCTGCCATCCGCGTGCGTCAGAACAGCCCGTGTCACTTCAGACAGGTTCTACGGCCCGGACAGCCGCATGGCCAGACGTGCCGCCCCCAATGGGAGAAGCCGCGCCCGGTGTGGCATCAGCCGCCATGCCTGCACCCACCCTGCATCAACCCGATGGGGGACGGGCGGGACAATAGGTGCTTCAGGACTCTTCGTCTTCCTTGCGGCGCAGCAGGGCGTCACGCAGCGTGGACTTGGGGGTCAGCCGGTCGGTCGCGCGACCGCCCAGGATCATGAACATTTCCGCCATGGTCGGTGAACCATCGGCGGAAGGCGTGAGGCTGGCTTCGTTAACGGGGTTCTGGTTCGACTTGGTCATGGTAGTCACCTTGGTCTGTGGGGGACGGGAAACGCGTACGGGCAAGGGCGCGGACCGGAACAGCCTGCGTTCTTCCTGCTTGCGAATATCGGGAAGGGGAAAGGCGAAGCCACGGCTTACCGGGCGGGGGCGTTCGCCGCGCTGGTGCCGCGCCTTGGGCACGGGTACCCAGTCTTCCCCCGTTTCAAGCTGCGACAGGACCGGAAGGAGGTCCGGCTCACTTTTCTCGATCGGTGGCATCTCTTCCCTGGATGAGAGGGGGGCCGGACGCTTGTGCCCGGCCGTGG
>NZ_QUWV01000074.1 GCF_003403295.1 Komagataeibacter melaceti
ACGCTGTAGCGATTGCCTTCGAACTGGATCAGGCAGGTTGGCGAGACGCGCTTGGTCTGTTCCACAAACCCGTCAAAGGGACGCCCCGGCACCATGAGGTGAGAACGCTCGCTGGCATGAACCTCGGCGATGCTCCGGGCCAGTTCGATATGCTGCAGCCGTTCCCAGCAGTCCAGGCAGCGGGCTTCCAGCCAGGCATTCAGCGCCC
>NZ_QUWV01000075.1 GCF_003403295.1 Komagataeibacter melaceti
GCGCGGATCGCCGACATCGCGCTCCAGAACAAGGCCGTTCTCTACGCCCTGCTGTTCCAGGCCGCCTCGGAGACGATGATGACGATCGCCGCCGATCCCCGGCATCTGGGTGCCCGCATCGGCATCACCGCCGTGCTGCACAGCTGGGGTTCGGCGCTGACCCACCATCCCCATGTGCACATGATCGTGCCGGGTGGCGGTCTCTCGCCCGATGGCCAGCGCTGGATCTCGTCGCGCCCGGCCTTCCTCCTGCCCGTTCGCGTGCTGGGCAAGCTGTTCCGCCGCCTGTTCCTGACCCGGCTGCGCGCACTTTTCGATGCCGACCGGCTGGTCTTCCGGGGCCATCTTGCCCCTCTGGCAGAGCGTCGTGCCTTTCTGCGGTATCTGGCTCCTGTGCGCAGCAGGCGCTGGGTCGTCTACGCCAAACCGCCTTTTGCCGGTCCCAAAGCGGTGCTGGCCTACCTGTCGCGCTATACCCACCGCGTCGCCATATCGAACCGCCGCCTCCTGGCGTTCAACGAAAACGGTGTGACGTTCCGCTACAAGGACTACCGGCGGGACACGGCCCACCAGCAGCAGGTCATGACACTCGCCACGGATGAGTTCATCCGCCGCTTCATGCTGCATGTCCTGCCACGGGGATTTCATCGCATCCGCCATTATGGCCTGCTGGCCAGTTCCAGCCGCAAGGCCAGCCTCGCCCGGGTGCGGGAACTGCTGAATGTCATATCCACACCAGCGCCAGAAGTCCCGGAAGCCGAACCGGTCACGCCACCGCCGTGCCCATGCTGTGGTGGTCCGATGGTCGTCATCCAGATCCTTCCCCGGTGGTGCCAGCCTCGAGGGCCGCCACAGGCGAGTGATCCAACCAAGGGATCACCATGACAGCCCGCAGATACGACAGCATGACCGATCCCGATGTCGGAGCGGCTCCGCCCCGGCAAACCGGGGCTCCTGTACGCATCACTGGAAAACCCGGGAAAATCGCTGCCTACACTGCCAGTTCTGTCATCGCGTCATGCAGATCCGGTCACAAAAACCCGTTCCAGTTCCACAAACGCACCTGTATGCTCTGGCTCAGCCTCTCCCCCGGGGCGGCGCCAATTGCAAATTCCCCATAACTGAGTCCCGGTGTCGCGGGTTCGGTCTTCCCAGACTTTCGTACGCCTCGCGGCGCCCGAAACCCTTCAGG
>NZ_QUWV01000076.1 GCF_003403295.1 Komagataeibacter melaceti
GGAGCTGTCACGTTAACTGTAGTATGGTAGAGAGGAGTGATGAGCAAAGAGGTTGTGAGCTACAAAAGACATCGTTTTCCACGCGAAGTGATCGCGCATGCGGTATGGCTGTATTTCCGATTCCCGCTGAGTTTCCGCCTGATTGAGGAGATGCTGCTCGAACGCGGTCTCATTGTGTCGTATGAAACGATCCGTCGCTGGAGCCAGAAGTTCGGAGCGGCCTTTGCCCGCTCGCTGCGCCGCAAGGCTGCCAGACCCGGTGATATCTGGCATCTCGACGAGGTCCAGATCGTGATCCATGGCCAGCCACATTGGCTGTGGCGCGCCGTTGATCAGGATGGTTATATCCTTGACGAGATCCTGCAGAGCCGCAGGAACACCAAAGCCGCCCGGCGTCTGCTGACGCGGCTGCTGAAAAAGCAGGGTATCCGGCCCGCGCGCATGGTCACCGACAAACTGGGATCCTACGGTGCGGCCAGACGGAAACTGAAGCTCACGTTCAGGCATCTGTCCCACAAGGGACTGAACAACAGGGCGGAGAACAGTCATCTGCCACTGCGAAAACGCGAACGGGTCATGCAGAAATTCCGCTCTCCCGGAGGCTGCCAGCGCTTCGTCTCCGTCTTCTCCGCCGTCCGCAACCTCTTCGTCCCGCCAGCCTCCATCCACAACGCCCTGGACCGTCACATCCATCGTATCCGCGCCTTCGCCCAATGGAACAAGGCCACCCAGCTGACAGCCTGAAAACTTCACGGCAGAGCGTTACTCAACACACTACAGTTAACGTGACAGCTCCC